>JAIRWZ010000121.1 GCA_031268615.1 Actinomycetes bacterium
GAAGGAGTAAGGTTGTGGTGGGGGCGGGCTTTGTTGGCGCGCTGACAAAAAGAAGGGATTGAGGAAATGGACACAAAACAATTAGCATTTTTGAAGGAACTGGTGGAGGCGCCATCGCCAAGCGGTTTTGAAGAGCCGGCTGCTGCGGTCTTGCGCGAACATTTGACGGGCGTTGTTGACGAGGTTGAGACTGACGTGTTGGGCAGTGTGCATGGTATCTTGCGGGGCAAGGATGCCGCCGCTCCCAGCGTCATGTTGGCCGGACATATAGATGAAGTCGGACTGATGGTCAGCTACATCATGCCCGAAGGCTACCTGAGCGCCATGATGATTGGCGGCGTGGACAGTGCCATTTTGCCGGGACTGCGGGTTGATGTCCACACGGCGGACGGCCCTCTGCTGGGAGTGCTGGGGCGCAAGCCGATTCACCTGATTGAGCGCGACGAGCGCGACAAGGTCACCAAGTTAGAGAAACTATTTATTGACGTGGGTCTGCCCGCTGATGAGGTCAAGGCGCGCGTGCGTATTGGCGACCCCGTCACCGTACACGTTGGTTTGGAAGAGTTTGGCGACGATTTGGTGGTTTCACGCGCTCTGGACGACAAGATGGGCGCTTGGATTTGCGCGCGGGTCGCTGAAGAAGTGAAGGCGGCCGGAGGCGCTGCGGGAGACTTGATTGTGGCCGGTACCATTCAGGAAGAAATCGGGCTGCGTGGTGGTCAGACCTCGGCCTATGCTGCCAACCCGGATATCTTTATCGCGGTGGAAGTGGGACATGCCACCGACTATCCTGATATTGACAAGCGTAGTTATGGCGAGATGATTGTGGGCAAGGGGCCTTCCTTTGGACGCGGTCCTAACATTAACAAAGAAGTTCTGCGTCGACTGGAAGCCGCGGCAACGGAGGCTGGCGTTGGCTATCAGTTTAACGCCGAGCCGGGCGCTACGGGTACTGACGCCAACACCGCACAGATTGCGCGCGGAGGGATTGCGACAGCGCTGGTGTCCATCCCGAACCGCTATATGCACACGCCAACCGAGGTCGTGTCTTTGCGCGATTTGGATGCCTGCGTGAAGATTCTGACGCGCTTTGTGTTGGACTTGCAACCGGGGGTGGAGCTGCGCCCGGTGTAGGGACGAGGAGCGCATACCGGCGCTACTTATTATGGCAGAGAAGAAGCAGCAAACTCGCAAGGCGATTGCGGGCAACAAAAAGGCCTACCACGATTACTTTGTGGAAGAGACCTTTGAGGCGGGCATTGTCTTGACGGGTACGGAAGTCAAGTCGATTCGTGACTATGGTCTGTCGTTGCGTGAAAGCTATGCGCAGGTCCGCGTGGGGGAAGCCTGGTTGCTGGGGGTTCATATCAAGCCCTACACACAAGGCTCGTACAACAACGTGGACCCCGATCGACCTCGTAAACTGTTGCTGCATCGGCGTCAAATCCGCTATCTGCATGATAAGACCCAACAGCAGGGACTGACTTTGATACCGACGAAGCTGTATTTTGCTGGCAACAATAAGGTGAAGGTGGAACTGGCGCTGGCGCGCGGAAAAAAGAACTACGATAAACGGGCGACTATCGCGAAAAAGGATGCACAGCGCGATATCGCCCGCGCCTTGAAGGAGCGTTCACGTTAAATAATTCCTAGAGGATTTTTGCTGATATCCTTAGGTTTTAAGTTCCCTTAACAGAGACTTTTCCAAAAATTTACTTTGCACGCATAAATTTTACCGTGCCTTAACACCCCGCCCTGGTGGGTGTTGGTATAGTTGCGCTATGAAGATGTTGGGCGACATATGTGGCACGATTTCCACCTCTGCCGTGTTACGAAAAAAGCGCACCTATGCTTTGCTTATAGTGTCTTTTGTGGCATTGCTTTCCCTCTCTGTCAGCGGTTGCCTGGATAAAGAGAAGCTTAAAGTTGCTTATTTAGAAGACCAGGCAAAGCTCGTCAAGCGGGAAGGTCTGGCGCTTGAGGCAAGTCTGGCAAACAGTGACCTTGCAAAGGAATTCTCCGCCATCTTTGGACAAAGCGAGGATACAAACCTTGAGGTGGCCGGTGTGGACACCGAGATTGCCTTAGACGATGTCGAAAACGACGTGGCTGATTGCGCCTTGATAAACATACTGCCCGAAGAAACTCCTGATCCATCACGAGCAATACGTATTGCTCCGGATGGAGTGAAATTTATCGCCAACCCATCCTCAGAGTATGAGGATTTCAATGATGATGACCTGTATGCTCTCGTGAATGGAGAGGAGGACTACTTTGACGAAACAATTTATTTAGTTGCTCGTTCAAGTGACAGTCACAGTTGGGGGCTTCTGGAGGAATTTTTTCCCATTCAACCAGAAATCGATGGCATTCTGCAACCGATTACCCGCAATCCACGCTCCATTGTCGCAGACGATGAGACGGTTCTTGAACGCGTGCTGGCCGATCCTCAAGCAATTGGCATGGTCGCTGCAAACACTGATTGTGGCAAAGCCAAACTGCTCAGCTACAACGGACTTGCTCCTGATGACAGCGAATTTCCCGGTAACAAACCGTTCGTACTTTATGTTGCTGACCGAAATAACACGCTTGTGGGGGCGCTACAAGATTTTTTTGCCAGCACGCAAGGAAAACAAGCCCTGGAGGAATATCTCTGACACCGACAACAGCTTGGCGTTGGCGCCAGAGGTGATATCAGAATAAGAAAAGGAGAATACGGTAATGAATGTTTCAAAACGTACCAGAGCGTTTCTCGTGACCAGCGTACTCGCACTATCGCTGCTGACTTCCGCAGTCGCCTTTGCCGCTCCGGCGAAGAAAATTACGGTCAAGGTCGATAAAATAACCGTAGCAACTGATGTGAAGCCGCTTACATCGGGTAAAACAGCGCTCATTTCGTTGAAGACTATTGCGAATGGACTGGGGGCTACGACTTCCTGGTCAGCTAAGACCAAAAAAGCAACCATCCAGACAACAGCGGTGAAGCTTGTATTCACCGTAAATGGCAAGACAAAAACCTATACGGTTAACGGGGTAAAAAAGAGTCTGGCCACCCCCGCGCGTTTGAGCGGCAAGAAAGCCATGATTCCCGCAGACGCTCTATCGAAGGGTCTAGGTGGTAGCGCCAAATTGAGCGGCAAAACGCTGACCATCAAGTATTTCTCCGGTCTGGGCAATCTGAAGGTGACGGGCTCTTCGACGCTTGGTCCGGTTATGCAAAGCGCCGCGAAGAAAACAAATGGTTTCGGTGGCACCAAAGTGACCGTAGGCATTAGTGACTCTGGCGCCGGTATCAAGGATACCATGCAGGGTCTGAACAATTTGGGCATGTCCTCGCGCAAACTGGAACCTGCCAAGGGCGAAAAAGGACTGAAAGCCTATTCGGTTGCCCTGGACGGCATTGCGCTTATCGTCAACCCAAAACTGACTGGCGTCAGTGGTTTAACCGAAGCGCAGGCACGCGATATATTCTTAGGCAAGATTACGAACTGGCGTACGGTTGGCGGTCCCAATAAAGCCATTAAGGTCTATACGCGGGAAACCGGCTCTGGCACACGTTCCAGCCTGCAGGATTTATTGTTGGGCAAGGCGGCTGACGGTAGCAAAAACGACGTGGTGCGCAGCGCTACTATTTCGAAGTCCTCTACTCTCATCAAGCAGGCAGTGGCCAAAAATACCTATGCCATTGGGTATGACTCCATTGGATTTGTCGATAAAACCGTCAAAACGCTTTCCCTGAACAAAATTAAGCCGAGCAAATCGACGGTAAAAAGTGGCAAATACTTGCTGAGTCGCTCGCTCTTTCTTGTCACCAAGGGTAAAGCAGTGGGCAAAAAAGCTCGTCTGATTGATTATCTGAAGACTGCCTATGCTCAAAGTAATCACGTTTCAAAAACCGGATACATTGCCATCCGATAAGCAAAACAACACGCACGTCAGCGTTGAGGGGGCAGACCTTAAGCACGCCCCCTCAACGGCTCTGTCACTTTTCCCTCGTCGTCGCTCTCACGTGCGCGGGTATCGGGGCAGAGCGTCGGTATGGGATAAGATTCCGGAACTAGTGGTAAAGTCCGCAGCTGCCGTTAGTATCCTCTTCATTTTATCTATTTTTGTGTTTATAACCATGAAGGCTTGGCCGGTGCTGAAGGCAAGCGGCGTTTCACTTATTACTACGAATGGTTTTGACCAGCAGGTAAATGACGCTTTCAACAGCGTTGCGGGGCAGGAAAGCTATCGCTTTGGTTTGCTGGGACTTATTGCCGGCACTGGTTTTACTCTGTCCTTTGCTCTACTGTTTGCAGCGGTTCTGGGAGTGGCCAGCGCTGTGGTTATTGTCGAACTCTTGCCGACTCCCCTGGCTATTGTGTGTCGTGCGTTGATACGTCTGCTTGCGTCCATTCCGTCTGTTATATTCGGCTTGCTTGCGGTAATTGCCGTGGTGCCTTTTTTTGCAAGTCTCACCAATGATGCTATGCAGGAACGCTTCGTGGGCCAGTTTCAGATTACCGGGGATGGACTGGGGGCGTCCGCCGTTGTTCTGCTGTTTATGATTGCGCCAACGGTCGTCTCGCTTTCCATAGATGCTCTGGAGGCGGTTCCGCAACATTTCAGAGAGGCTGGTTTTGCGTTTGGCCTGTCGCATTTTCGCGTTATTCGCACCATCGTCTTACACAATGCCCGTTCGGGCATTATTGCCAGTATCGTTTTGGCTGCGGGGAGGGGTATTGGAGAATCCATTGCCGTCGCTATGGTTTGCGGAGGCCTTGGCATTATCCCTAACCCGGCGCATGGCTTTGTCGCGCTGGTGACACCGGTGCTTCCCTTGGCTCCGGCCATTATAAATAAAGCTGAAGCTATGAATCGGCCTGCCATTGAAGCGGTGCTGTTCGCCTGTGCGTTTGTGCTGCTGCTTTCAGGAAGTGGACTTTCTCTTGGGGCGAAGCTGATTGAATCCCGCATGAACAAGGCAGCGGGAATCTGACTTATGTATCGTGAACGCTCTCATACCCTGACGAATGGCTTTGGGTATATCGGCATGTGGTTCTCACTGGCGCTCATACTGTGTGTGTGCCTGTTTATAGTAGTCAATGTGTTGAATATTGGCGCAGATGTGTTGTCCTGGAAATTTCTGACAACCGAGCCAAACCCTCTGATGATGGAATCTGACCCCGGCGGTATTCTAACTCCGCTCATTGGCAGCTTTCTACTGACGGCGTTGGGGATAGGCATTGCTTTGCCGCTGGCGCTTTGCACCGCCATTTACCTGCGCTACTATGCGCGCCCAGGATATTTTTCTCTGCTCATCGTGACGGCCATAGATATTTTGGCAAGTGTGCCAACCATTGTTATTGCCATTGCTGGCCTTGCTATTGCGACGCTGCCGCAACTTTCCTTTTTGTCAACTCCACTGGTGGGAAATGGTAGCGCCATTGAACATTCTTACGGAAAATCATTTCTGACGGCTGCCTGCGCGATGGCCATTATGGTGCTGCCTTTTATCACCAAAGCTATTGATGAATCCTTAAAGACGGTGCCTGAAGACCTCATTGCCGGCTCTCTTGCGCTGGGCGCTTCGAAGTGGCGTACGGTTACCAAAGTTGCGCTCAAAGTTTCGCGCCCCGGTATCGTGACCGGTGTCATTCTTGGTATGGGACGTATCCTGGGGGACACGGCAATCATTTGGTTATTACTGGGTGGGTCGTTGGAGATGACGGGAAATCAACCCTGGTTCGCGCCACAAAACTGGCTGTCCACTCTACGCAATAGTGGCTCGACGCTGACTTCCTATATATCTGACACCTCACCGGTTGGGGAAGGAAATCGCTATGATGTGGCCTTTGGCGCTTCGTTTGTTCTTGTTGTTTTAATCGTTTTGCTGAACGCTGCCGCAGCATTTATTGGAAACCTCGGCAGACATAAAGCGCGCTGAAGTTTGAACAGAGAAGGGACAGAGATGACGGGTTTCCTCCATCAGGATGTTTTCTCTCGTGCGCATGTGCCGGTCACAGATTCCGTACTGGCTCATGCCGCGAATACCCGTGAGGAGGAGGGGGTTGTTATCCGTCAGGGTAACGCATGGTACGCTAAACACCATGCCCTCAAAGATATAGGCCTTTCGATACTGCCGCGTAGTATCTACGCTTTTATCGGGCCATCAGGTTGCGGAAAAACAACTTTGCTCCGTTGTATTAACCGGCTCAATGACCTTGTGCCACGTTTTCGATTCAGCGGCGAGCTTTTGGTAGGAGGACGCGATGTCTACCGTCTCAAGGGGTCACGAGAGCTTGCGCAGTTGCGGCGTGGTCTCGGCATGGTCTTTCAACAACCAAATCCCTTGCCTCGCACTATCATCGACAATCTAATGCTCCCTTTGAGGGAGTGGTACCACCTCTCGGTGACTCAGGCACGAGAAAAAGCGCTGGAAAAGCTGGAAGAAGTGGGACTTTTAGCAGAGGTTAAAGACAGTCTGCACAAGAGCGCGTTGACGCTTTCGGGGGGACAGCAACAGCGGCTCTGTATCGCCCGCGCCCTTATGCTGGAACCCGACATCCTCCTGCTGGATGAGCCTTGCTCGGCGCTTGACCCTCTTTCGACGGCTATCATTGAGGACTTGCTTCTTCGCTTGAAAGACCGCTACACCATCATCATCGTGACGCATAATCTGCAACAGGCGCGCCGCATTTCGGATTACATGGCGCTGTTCTATCTTGGCGAAGTGGTAGAGGCCGGACCCACCGCCCAGTTAAGCGTCAATCCTCAAACGCAGCGGCTGGCTGACTTTTTGAGTGGCGCCTTCTGACACAGATATACCAATTCAGGTAGGGACCCCCGGTCAAGGCCGGGGCAGACTCAGTACTCACTTATTCTTGAGCTGCTGTGGTATCCTCATGACAGCATTTATGGTTGGCTACGACACGGGACAGGGGGCACTATGCGTTGTCCGGCGTGCGGATTTGAGGAAAGTAAGGTCGTTGACTCGCGTACCAGTGAGGCGCAGGACGCCATTCGCAGGCGCCGTGAGTGTCTGCGCTGCGGCGAGCGTTTTACGACCTATGAACGGCGCGAGGAGCAGCCGCTAATTGTGGTGAAACGCGATGGCAGCCGCCAGCCTTTTGACGACAACAAGCTGCGACGTGGGCTGTTGGTGGCGGCGGCGAAGCGGCCGATTTCCGGTGAAGATATCGACATTTTGATTACTGACATTCGCGATAGTTTGCAGAATTCTTTCCGCTCGGAAATCGACAGCGCGACCTTGGGGGATTTGGTGCTGTTGCGTCTGAAAAATCTGGATGCGGTGGCCTATGTGCGCTTTGCGTCGGTCTATAAGGATTTCCAAAATCTGGAGGAATTCACGCATGAGCTGGACGATTTAAGCTAGGGGAGGGTTACGAGACGTGACGAACTTTCGTGTTCCTGTGGTGCGGGTTCACCCTGAAATTCCGATGCCGGTGTATGCGCGGGCAGGCGACGCGGGGCTGGATTTGCATGCTTGCTGTGATGTTACCATCGCGCCGTTGACGCGGGTGCTGCTGCCGACCGGCATTAAAATCGCCCTGCCGGATGGGTACGCGGGATTTGTGCAACCGCGCAGTGGCCATGCCCTGCGTTCGGGTCTGACCTTTGTGAATACACCGGGCTTGATTGACAGTAACTTTCGGGGAGAAATCAAGGTGATTGCCTACAACACCGACCCGACGACGCCGATAGAGATTTCGTTCGGAGAGAAAATCGCCCAACTGGTTATCCAACAGGTTGCGACTATCGACCTGGAGGAAGTTGACGCGCTGGACGCCACCAATCGGGGCGAGGAGGGCTTCGGTTCGTCGGGGGACTGAAGGGTGGTGTGCGCGATGGCGTGACGGCAGGGCTTGCTTGCCATGAGGTCGTCGGAGGATTGACGGGGCAGGGCTTGCTTGCCGCGAGGTCGTCAGGGAACTGACGGGCTGGCGTTGAAAGTTCGTTAGTGGGAGTGGAATGCAGGTAGCGGGCGCAGACAAAGGCCTGGTGTTGGACAGGCGAAATGCCTGTTATAATGGCTCTCATGAGCAAGGAAAAACCCTTAAAGAAACAGCGTAAAGGCAAGGCGCTGCCCGTCATTCGCTACCCTGACCCCATCCTGTCGCAGGTTAGCGTCGAGGTTGCCGTCCAGGACGAAGACCCGCGCGCGCTGCTGTCCTTTATCCGCGACCTGGTGGCGACTATGCGCGCTGCCGAAGGCGTGGGTCTGGCCGCCATTCAGGTTGGCATACCCAAGCGCATCCTGGTCTTTGACGACAGCGACGCCGCCGACAACCCGCGCGCGCTGATTAATCCTCGCATTGTGTGGGCGGGCGATGAAGTGGAAACGCACGATGAAGGCTGCCTGTCTTTTCCGGGCTTGTACGCCCCGGTCGTCCGGCCGACCACAGTTCGCGTCGAAGCCCTGAACGAACACGGCACGCCCATTCTGTACGAAGGCGAAGGTCTGCTGGCGCGCGTGCTGCAGCATGAGATCGACCACCTGAACGGCCTGACTTTTGTCCAGCGAGCCGCGCCTGAGGTGCGCAAAGCGGCGCTGCGTGAATACTTCGATTTGGGAAATCCTGTGTCTGCGTCTGACCCCGCGGACAACAATTCGAAGTGAGTACGTCCATGCGTTGTGTGTTTTTTGGTACACCCGACTTTGCCGCCCGCATACTGCGGCGTCTGGCGGCGGTTCCCCATCTGGAAATCGCCGGTGTCGTCACCCGCCTGGACGCTGTCAGCAAGCGCGGCAAGACGGCGGCGCCAAGCCCTGTTGCGTTAGCAGCCGCCGAGCTGGGTTTACCGGTTAAAAAGCTGTCATCGCTGGCTGCTTTCGATACCGATTTCTGTCTGCCCCGTGTGACGGACACTAAGCGACCTTTCGGCTCGGAAGGTTTCCCTGGCGGCCCGTACCCCCTGGAAGACAACCCGTGTGCGGATGCTGATGTTTTTATTGTGGCAGCGTTTGGCCTGCTGCTGCCACCAGCGCTATTGACCATGCCGCGCCGGGGCTGTGTCAATGTTCACGCGTCGCTGCTCCCACGCTGGCGCGGCGCGGCTCCGATTGAACGCGCGATGTTAGCCGGAGACCCGAACAGTGGCGTCAGTATCATGCGGATGGAAGCCGGGTTGGATACCGGGCCGTATTGCGCGCGCGCGGCTGTTCCCATCGGCGACACATCAGCCGATGAGCTGCGCCGGGAACTGGCGGAGCTGGGCGCGACCTTGCTGCTGGATAGTTTGCCTGCCATTGCCGATGGCAGCGCAGAGTGGACTGCGCAGGATTTAGCACAGGTGACCTATGCGCAAAAGATTGCGAAAGGCGAGCTGAACCTTTCTCCGGAAGTGAACGCTGAAATGAATCTGCGGCGGGTACGCGCGTCAAGCGCAAGCGCTCCGGCGAAGTGTTGTATCGCGGGCACTGAACTGCGGGTGACAGCAGCACGTGTCGGGGACGCCGGGGGGGACAGAGCCGAAGTCTCGAAAGCAAACGGGAGGGGCAGGACCGCAGCCCGGCTCGTTGCCCGGTCCCCACAACCGCCAGACGATGGCGCCGTCGCAGTGCCCGCTCTGCGATTGACCTGCACGGATGGCTCCGTGCTGGAAGTCCTGCGGTTGCAACCGGCTGGTAAACGCGAGATGGCCGCGGCTGACTGGCTGCGGGGCCTGCGCTTGCCCGCCAGCTCCGCCACGGCTCTCATCTCTGGAGCTACCACTACTGCTATTCCCGCCACCTGCGACGCCACCGCCACGTCCGACCCTGACGCCTCCGACGCCTCTGACATCTACCTGACATGGCACTGAGTCCCGCTCGCACCCTGGCCTGCGACGTCATCACCCGCGTTCGTCAGCGCGACGCCTACGCGCACGAGACCCTGTCGGCTGCCCTGTCCCACCACCACCTGTCCGCCCCAGACGCCGCTTTCGCCACTCGTCTGGCCTACGGCACGATTGCTTGTCGCGGTACGCTGGACGAAATCGTCACCGCCCAGCTCTCACGCCCCAAATCCACCGACCCCGTGGTCATCGACGCTCTGGCGCTTTCTGCCTGGGAACTGTATTTTTCCGATACGGTAAGCTACGCTATCGTTGACCAGGGGGTTGAGCTGATACATACCCTCAAAGGGCCGCGGTATCGTTCTCTGGCCAATGCTCTGCTCCGCCGTCTGGCCGGCGCGCGCGCCGCCTTCCCCTTTGCTGACCCCCGCACTGACCCTGCTGCGCATGCTCGTCAACACGGTCATCCCGTCTGGCTGGCTCGTTACCTGCGCGCGCGCTTTGGCTTTGATACCGCCGACTGCCTCATGGCCGTCAACAACGAACCGGCCCCGTTGTATTTGGCACACCTGCCCTTTTCCACGGATTTTGATGAAGTCATGGCTCGTTTAGAAGATCAGCGAGCGCGTCCAGTCCTGGGACCCGTACCCGGCTGTATAGAAATCGGTGTGCCGTCAGCTGTCGTCGCCAGTCCGCTGCTGTCCTCGCGGGACGTGGTGGTTATCGACGCCGCCGCCCAGCAGTGTGTCGCCTTGGCGCGCGCCCAGGCAGGCCAGTCTCTTGTTGAGATTGGCAGTGGACGCGGGACAAAGACCTTATTGTTGGCAGCCAACGCGCGTCGGGGAGGTGGTCCGGCGAAGGTACGTGGCATTGACCTGCATGAATTTAAGACGAACGTTCTAAGCGCTGACGCGAAACGTCTGGGCGCCTGGGAAGTGGACGCGTTGAGCGCGGATGTGACGCAACGCGATTTTATAGATTGGGCTGCGGCGCATAATCTGACTGAAGCCGATACTGTTTTTATTGACGCGCCCTGTAGCGGATTGGGTACCTTGCGACGCCATCCGGATAAGCGTTGGCGCTTGCAACAGGCCGATATCGGTCGTGCGGCGCAGCTGGGGTCGGCGTTGCTCCAAACGGCAGCACGATTACTGCATTCTGATGGCATGTTAATCTACGCAACGTGTACAATAAGCGCAGAGGAAAACGAAGACCAGATTGCCGATTTCCTGTCTTCAGAGCTGGGAAGTCAATTTGAGTCACAGCCGGTGGTAAACAGCGAGCTGCCGCCGACTTTTGCCGACGCTCTGACGAAGAGAGGGCAGTTTCAGACGCTGCCTACGCACCATGGTCCCGACGGCCACTTTTGCGCCAGACTTAAGAAAAAGAGGGCAGGATAAAGGAAAGGGGAATGATATGGAAGCCGCGAGAATTCAGGAAATGATGGACGTGACGATTGCTGCCGCTTTTGCCGCGGGAAAATGGGTGGGACGCGGTGATAAAAACACTGCGGATGGCGCGGCGGTTGCGGCGATGCGTGAGGCGCTGAACCAGCTGCCGATTTCGGGACGCGTTGTCATCGGTGAGGGAGAACGCGACGAGGCGCCGATGTTGTTTATTGGCGAAGAGGTGGGCAGCGGCGGAGAGGCAATTGATATCGCTGTTGACCCCATCGAAGGCACAAATATGACGGCATATAACCAACCGAATTCGATTGCGGTGCTGGCCTTTGCACCACGTGGGTCGCTGTTGTATGCGCCGGACACCTATATGCACAAGATTGCGGCCGGACCCGCGGCACGCGATGTCATCGACATTGACGCGACGCCGGGCGACAACTGCCGGGCGGTGGCTGCGGCGCTGGATAAGCCGGTAGAAGATGTGGTGGTCTGTTTTCTGGATCGCGAGCGCAACGAAGAAAAGATTGCCGCGGTGCGCGAGGCCGGAGCGCGGGTGCGCTTGATTGGTGACGGAGACGTGTTTGGCGTGATTTCAACTGCTATCGCCGGTGCGGGGATTGATTTGTACCTGGGCAGCGGCGCTGCGCCGGAAGGCGTGTTGGCCGCAACAGCAATGCGCTGTATTGACGGTGGATTTCAGGGGCGGTTTTTGTTCCGCAACGACGACGAGCGGCGCCGTGCGGAGAAAACGGCGGGGCTCGATATTGACGGGGTGCTGCGCCGTGATGATTTGGTGCGTACCGATGATGCCGTATTTATTGCCACCGGCATTACCGATGGCGAACTGCTACGTGGTGTGGGCAGCGGGGACCGCGCGAATTCACTGGTGATGGATTGCAAGTCGAAAACCATTCGTTTTGTCGAGACCATTTATCGTGGCCGCTCCACCGGTGCGCTGTCGGTAGCTTAGAGCGAGAGTAGGCTTTTCGGGCTGATGGCAGTTCCCCTTCGCAGTTCGCTGAGCAAGACGGATTTGGCAAAGCTGCCTCCGGTGTCGCGCGAACGCGCACGCAGGCAGCGGCTGGTTGAGGGCATGCTTTTGGTTCGGATTTGTGTGGGGATAGCAATAGCGGTCGGCCTGGTTGGTGTGGCGCTGGTGGCGGTAAACATCTGGGGTATGGTTACGGTGCCGGGTGTTGAGGGGACTAATCTGGAACAGGCCGAGCGTCAGGCGCGTAGCGCCGGGCTAACGGTCGAAGTGGTAGCGGAGCGCTATTCAACCGGACCGCAGGGTCGTGTGTTGGAACAAGAGCCGGCTGCCGGTCAGCGTATACGACGCGGCACGACGCTGCGTCTGACTGTGTCAAACGGCGTGTCAGGATTTGTCGTACCCGACCTGGTGGGATTGGAGGAGGAACAGGCCCGCGCGGAGCTGGCGACCTTGGGACTGGAAGTTTCGGTGATAACGGAAAGCTCTGAAGCCACGGCGGGAGTGGTTCTCTCTACCGTACCGGCAGGAGGCACGAAGGTGACTGCCGGTGATGGACTGGTTTTACATGTGGCAGATAAACGTGACAAGGTCGGTCTGCGCAGCTGGCCTCTGTCCGGGCAGGTTGTAGTAGTAGAGCCACGCTGGATGGGGCTGTATGAGGACGGGGATGTGACCTATGAGATTGCGCGGCGTCTGGCTTCGCTGGTAAAGGCGGCAGAAGGTAAAGCTGTGGTGACCAGGCAGGTGCAGGAACGCAGGGTCAGCGATACAGTATATGCGCAACGAGCGAAGAGCGAACACCCTGATGTCTGGATACGCCTGGTGTTAGATGGGGTGGGAAGTAGCGAAGGAAGTGAAAAGGCTCAAGGAGGTACCGGCACCGGATTGGTTGTCGGCGCGTCAAGTCGGGTGGGCCGGCCAGACGCTGGCACTGGCACGGAGGGGGATGGTGAAAGTGATACCTTGGCTGCGGAACTGACTAGCGAACTGCGACAGTTTAGCGATGAGGTCACGCAGGTGCAGATACAGCTGACAACAACAGTCGCTTCCGGCCGTAGCGTCGTGTTATCGCTGGGCAGCAGCAAAAATACTGCTGACCGGGCGCTGTTTGGCGATTCGCAGTGGTGCGACAACGTAGCGCGTGCCCTGTATATGGCCATCGGAGCTACGCTGGCGAAATGAGTGCGGCAAGAATGCGACAATGGCCGGTATGCGTATGAGGGACTCACGTGCGATAGCGCAGGTGGTGGGGCGCCAGATTGCCCAGGCAGCGACGGTCCTGCGCCCCGATGTAGTAGTGGCGTTGGAGGCGGCCTGTGCGCGCGAGACGAATGCCCGTGCCCGAAACGTCCTGAGCATGTTGCTGGAAAACGCCCACCTTTCCGCTGCAAAGGACCTTCCCCTCTGCCAGGACACCGGCACGGTCTGGGTGCTGCTGGAGGCCGGTGAGGACGTCACGGGATTTCCTCCTGACCTGCAACAAGCCATTGACGCCGAGGTCGCCCGTGTCTACAAGGAGCAGGGCTTGCGCGCCTCGACTGTGCGTGACGCGCTCTGCGACCGCAGCAATCCCGGTGACAACACCCCGGCTTTCATCGAGTATCGCCGTCGCCTGGGCAAAGGTCTGACGGTTTCAACGCTGCTGAAAGGCGCGGGGTCAGATAACGCGTCGCAGGTAGTGATGTTGCCGCCAGCTGCTGGTAAGCAGGGGATTATGGACGCACTCACTTCGCTGGTTCGGGAAAAAGGGTCGGCTGCCTGTCCGCCTCTGGTTATCGGGGTCGGCGTGGGCACGACCTTTGACAAGGTGGCTTCGCTGGCCAAGCGCGCCTTGCTGCGACCGGTGGGGCAGGCGAGCGGCGTCGCGCAGGTCGCGCAATTTGAGGCAGAACTGCTGGCAGCCGTCAACGCGACCGGCGTAGGACCTGCGGGTTTGGGTGGGGCGACGAGCGCATTGGGCGTGGCGGTAGAGACGGCGCCCGCCCACATTGCGGCGCTGCCGGTGGCTTTCAATTTGGGCTGCTGTGCTATGCGTTCCGCGAGCGAAGTGGTGCGTGCGATACAATAGACGAATGAAAACAGCAAACACAAGACCCGAAGCCGGGCTACCGGTCGGCCCATCAAACCCACTGACTGACCCACCGGCCAGTCCCTCTGACCCCTCAATTGCCCCCTCCAGTCCACCAGCGGACCCCTCCCGCCCACCAACCGAGCCTGCCCCGACCGACCACGGCGGCTACACGCGCCTGTGGCAAAGCGGCGCGTTTCGCAAACTGTGGGTGGCCCAGTTTGTGTCCTCGATGGGGGATTGGCTGATTATCGGCATTCTGGTGCCGACGGTGACGGAGCTTTCCGGAGGCTCGTCGATGGCGGTTGCCGGCATTATGATTGCCAAAATCCTGCCCGCCTTGCTGCTGTCCGGTGTGGTAGGCGCGATTGTTGACCGCTTCCCGCGTCGCGATATCATGATTGTTGCTGACCTGGCACGCCTGGGCCTGGTGCTGATTTTGCTGGT
>JAIRWZ010000004.1 GCA_031268615.1 Actinomycetes bacterium
TAGCCGCGCGCCAGTCTGATAGCGCTCATGACGGCTTCGGTGCCCGAGGATACAAAGCGCACCATGTCTATGGATGGTACGGCGTCGCAGACCAGCTGCGCCGCTTCGGTTTCCAGTACGGTCGGCGCGCCATAGCTGGTGCCGCGTTTCAGTTGGTCTTCTACGGCTTCGATGATGGCGGGATACCCGTGGCCTAAAATCATCGGACCCCAGGACTGGACAAAGTCCAGATACTCGCGACCGTCGGTGTCGTAGATTTTTGACCCGGATGCACTGTTTACAAAGCGCGGGCTGATACCGACACTTTTATAAGCACGCACCGGCGAGTTCACGCCGCCGGGAATATAGCGTGACGCCAGTTCAAACAAATCAGCTGAATTCAACATTGGTGCCGACCCCCTTATCCCCTCTCCTGATGCAGACAGGTTATTCTACCATCTGAAGAGGGCAGCAGGAATGGACGTACTCACGCAAATTGAAAAGTTGGATATCCAGAATTGGCATAGATTGGCTCTGCCTCCTAAGCTCAATAGACTTCGCGTCTATGACCAACTGCCAGTACGAGAATAATAACTTCAGTATCGTTGATATTGGCGATAATCCTCCAGTCACCTACCCGATATCGCCACTCCCCGGCCCGGTTAGCCGAAAGTCCTTTGCCACGGGCACGAGGATTCGTGGAGCCATCTAAATTTTTTCTTATCCACGCAAGAATGAGACGCGCGGTATACCTATCAAGTTTTGAGAGTTGTTTATCTGCCTGAGCCGATACAATAACCTTATAGCGTTTCATGAACGCAAGCCAAGATGAGCTTCAACCTCATCCAAAGTATACGTAACGGGGTTGCGGCGATATTCAGCCATAGCTTCGGCATAGATTTTGATATCGTATTCATCTTCGATACGTTCAATAATAGTATCTCTAATGAGCTGGGACACCGTGACGCGTTTCAAATCCGCATACGCGCGAATCATCTCAGCATCATCATCATTCACCCGCACTGTGAGGGTCATAATCTTTCCTTTCGCAACAAATCAATCTATGAATACATTGTATTCTCATTGTACAAGGAACGCAAACTAAACCTCACCTAACGTCCATAGACGTCGTCATACCTTTCTATATCGTCTTCGCCTAAATAGGAACCGGTTGCTACTTCTACGATACGTAGGGGCTCTTCACCCACGTTGCCCAGACGGTGACGGACACCCAGAGGAATAAAGGCGGACTGACCCGCATGCAGCGTCTGGAGAGCATCGCCAATCTCGACACGCGCCTCGCCAGCCACCACAATCCAATGTTCACTTCGTTGTTGGTGGCTTTGCAGCGACAGACTACTGCCGGGCGTGACCATGATTTCTTTAACCTGAAAACCAATGCCACGGGTCAACAGAGTCCAACTGCCCCAGGGACGTAGGCTGGTTTTATTCTGCTTCAGTTCGGGCGCACCTCGTTGAGCGAGTGCGTCCACCACTGCGCGTATTTCCTGTACGCGGTCGCGTGCCGCCACCAGCGTTGCATCTTCCGTGTCCACCACCACCACATTATCCAGGCCCAGGGTAGCAACCAGACGCTGGGTACTGTAGTTCAGAGTATCGGTCGAATCCACGTCGATACCTTGTCCTATGACGCGGGTGCCCTGTGCATTGGGTACAGCCAGTGCCTCCAAAGAAAGCAACGACCCGACATCCGACCAATCCAAATCCGTTGGAACCATGCTGACGTGAGGTGAAAGTTCCAAAGCAGCGTTGTCAAAAGAGACTTTAAGCAGCTGTGCGTAGGCCGTGCGTGCTGCTGCATTTGTGGGATTGGCTGCCAAACTGCACGCTGTCTCAACCATGCGTAGGTTCCCTGCCGCAGCACCGTCAGGATGTGCGGCTGCAACCGCTTCCAGTTCGTGCAAAATAGCGTCAGCGCGCGCCACTACAATCCCGGAATTCCAGTAATAACCACCTTCAGCGAGATAGCGCTCCGCCGTAGCAAGGTCGGGTTTTTCTACAAAACACTGTATAGGAATTGCAGCCTGTGCGGACGCCAACCGCCCTGCTGCGGCGGCAGCAGGCGTCCCTACAACCTCATCGCAAGCGTAGATGTAGCCATAACCCGTATCGGGACGCGTTGGATGCAAACCTATCGTGACAAGGCTCCCATTGGCGGCGCCATCCACCGCAGCGGCAATCGTCGCCTGCCAGCGGGCTCCATCCTCACAGATATGATCGGCAGGCAGCATGATGACCGTACCTTCCGTATCACCTGCAGCAACGGTCGCTGCGGCAAGAGCTAACGCGGGCGCGGTATTGCGAGCAGCCGGTTCAATAATGTAGTCAATGGACGTACTCACTTCTTCGTCTTGTGCCAGAATATGGTTGCGTAGCTCATCGTAGAGTTCTTCACCGACTACAATGTGGATGGACCCTTCCGCGCTAATGACCTGGCGGGCGCGTCGGATGGTGGAGGTCAACAGGCTGTCTTCGCCAAAGACTGACAGCAGCTGTTTGGGTGCGTATTCACGCGAAAGCGGCCAGAAGCGTGTGCCACTGCCACCTGCCAGAATGACCGCGTGTAGCGTCATTATTTACGCCTGCCTTTCCCGAAATTGTCGAAATATTTTCGATAGTCGGATGGTGTCCACAGGACTATTACGTTGAAAAGTGACAGTCATAATGAGCGTCGAAAACATCAAAAAAGTTGGAATGATGAACATTCCCCAGAAATCAGACCAAATAGCGTCCGGGGAAACCAGCAGGAAATACATCGTATAACCTAGTGAAACTAACGCCAATGGAAGCTGGAGTCGCCTGTCTCGGAGAGATAGAATGCCAATGAGAGAAGTTACCGGAAATGAAATCGAAAGCGGCCAATAGGCAACATTGCCAAAAAGTCGATATCGCAAAACGTTTTTGAGTGCTATCCATCCGCCCTGTTTTGTCCATGACGCGATGTTGAAGGCACTACTTCCCCCAGAATCTGAAACAAATACGGTAGGGGCAAACTTAAGGTGAACACCATATACTATCGCCACGCCCACGAATGCGAATAGACAGGCGAACCAAGCGTTACGACGCCGGCCCTTCGCACTGATACCTGCGATTATCACCCATACGAGCAAAAGAGCAGCTGCCCATTCACGCGATCCAACGCACAGAATGGTGAAAAAAGCGGCCAACCACAAGTGTTTTCGCGAAAGTGCCGATAACATTAAAATCAAATACCCTGCCGCCCAAATATCAGCGAACAGCTAATCAAAACGCGTGGGAAAAATGCTGGCGACAGATAAAAAATATTGCGCGATTACCAGAGAACCCGTTGCGGCTACGGGGGGCTGCGCAAAAGTTGCGAGGAAGAGATAGGCACCGAGTGCAACTATGAGGCTAAACACAAGGAACCATATATAGGCAGCCACAAGTCCATTACCCAGAAGCACGGCAAGCAAGCTTGTCAATAAGGGCTGACGCACGCTGAAATACCCTCGCAAAGGACTGCTTTCGGAATATGCTGTGTCAGCGCTTCGAGCAGCATCTAAGGCTTGGTAGTAGGGCATTCCTCTCTCAACATTGTTCAAAGTCTGAGCGTAAAAATAACCGTCATAGCGAGTTTCTGAAAAATCTTGCACATGAAAAGTTGCGTAAGCATCCCCTTTCGGAGAGGCAGTATCATAGACAAGTGATGCTGCCTGTACACAAAAGACGATAAGCAATATTACAAGGGGGAGTGTCTGGGTAACACGCTGCGGTAGACGGCGTTTAAGCTCACGAAAAATCCAGGCACACAAAGCAGCGCAGGCCAGTCCAAGTAAAACCGTGGTAATCGTAACGGGTTCAATCGTCAAAGCACGCACTGTATCTCCCGTTTGCTTGACTGCAGGAGTTTCATACATCGTCTGCTCAATAATAAGACCGGTCGCCACGCCAGCAAGTGCCAGAAGAATGTTCGGCCATGGCAATTGTTCCTCTTTGCCTCGCGTCTTCCGTTTTGTGAATGTAAACAGACCTGAAAGACCTCCTACCGTACAAGCTATCAAAACAATTGAGGTGAACTGAGGTTCCGACTGATTACTGGCAGTATGGGGGGCAAACGAAGAGAAAACGAAAACTACCGCAATGAAAGCTCCTATCCACTGCAATGGATAGGACCGCAATAAGCGCAAAAAATCTGAGTCCTTGGAATTGGTTGGAGTTCCGACAGTGCGCCCACCTGAAGAGGCCAATGCGATGGTCTTTACCTCACGTCTTTTTGCCATTATTGCCAATCCTTCCTCATTCTGCGAGCCTCCAATGAAATCAAATGCAACAAGTATTGTAGACTAGCCTTCAAATCCATCTTTGATTGGTCGGCATTGCGCTGAGAGAATTCATACGGAACCTCAACAACCATATCATAGTTCCCCAGAGCCATAACTTCGACAAGTATTTTCCAGCCTATTGGTTTCAAATCTTTGTCGGCAATAACGGCGGAACGAAGCATGAAGTACCCACCAGTTGGATCCGTGATACTACGCAGTTCAGGGATAAATAGATTGCCAAGGCGCTTGGCGCCAGATGATATGGTTTGGCGAATAACATTGAGACCTTCACTTTTTTCTGATTCGGTATAGCGACTGGGCAAGACTACGTCAGCACCGGACTGTATTTCGCGAAACATGGTGGAGAGAAGACATGGGGGATGTTGTAGGTCTCCATCAATAACGGCGAGTACATCCCCGCGCGCCATCGCAAAGCCATCCACAACTGCCCGTGCCAGCCCTGTATTGTGATTACGATGTAGATAGCGAATCGTCGCTGGATTCTGTTCAGATAGCTTCGCCAATACCTGAGGAGTATCGTCAGTACTATCATCAACGTAAATGATTTCGTATGGCGTCACTGTTGCTAAAGTATCGCTTATCTGCTGTGCCAGAGGCACTACATTATGAGCCTCATTCATGGTGGGAACAATGACAGAAAGCAGAGAGGTTTTAGGCGCGCTATTCATTCCAGCCTTTCGGGATGTAGGCGCAGTAGGGTTCTGCTGCTAGGTAGTCGCCCGTTAATTCCAGAGCGCGGGCGCGACAGCCGCCACAGACGCCCTTGTATTCGCAGGCGCCGCATTTGCCTTTCAGGAGCGAGTAGTCGCGCAGGTCGTTAAAGACTTTTGAGTCTGTCCAGATTTTGCTGAAGGGTTTATCTTTGACATTGCCCAGCTGCATGTCAAAATAGCCGCAGGGTTGCAGGTCACCAACGTGGCTGATGAAACAGAAGGTGATACCGCCGAGGCAGCCGCGGGTCATGGCATCCAGCCCGTATTCCTCACGCGTGACTTTTTTGCCTTCCTTTTTTGCCAGCTGTCTGATGATGCGATAGTAGTGAGGGCTGTCGGTTGGTTTGAAGTGCAGAGGGCTGGTTTTTTGGCGCTCATAAGCCCAGGTGAGAACCTCTTCATAGCCGTCCGGGGGAAGCTCGAGGTCTAAAAGGTCAGAGCCGCGGCCAGTGGGAACCAGCATAAAGATATGGAAAGCGTCAACATTCAGGGACAGAGCCAAATCGTGGATGGCCTCCAGTTTATGGGCGTTTTGTTTGGTGACGGTTGTGTTAATCTGCACGCCCACACCGGCAGCCTTCGCGTTTTTGATACCCTGAATGGACTGTTCAAAGGCTCCCTGCACCCCACGAAAAGTGTCGTGTTCCTCTGCTGTCGGAAAGTCGATAGACACCGAGATACGCGGGATGTTATGTTCGGCCAGCTGTGCGGCGAGCTGCGGTGTAATCAGGGTGGCGTTCGTGCCGACCACCGGCATCGCGCCTTTTTCGTGCGCGTAGTCGATGATGTCCCAGATATCGGTGCGCAGCAGAGGCTCGCCCCCGGTAAGAATGATGATGGGATTGCTGATGGTGACGATGTCGTCAATGTTAGCCTTGATTTCGTCCAGGGTCAGCTCGCCGGGATAGATACCATAACGTGAGGCCGCGCGACAGTGTGCGCAGTTCAGGTTGCAGCTGCGGGTTATTTCCCAGGCGATAATACGCGGCGCTTTAATGCCCGTGCGCCCCTCATAGGCCTGGGCAGCCGGTCCGCCACCGGGACGAAAGCCGACGCTGCGGGCGCCACCGTGACGCTGGCGGTCAATACCCGCCGGGTGGTGTCCGCCGCCAGGATGTCCACCTCCAGGGTGTCCGCCGCCGGGATGTCCACCCCCGGGGTGACCTCCGGGGTGCCCACTTCCCGGATGACCCCCAGGGTGTCCCCCAGGGTGGCTGCCAGACTCTCCTCCCAGCGCAATGCCAACACCCACCTTGTCGCACCCAGCGGCAGCTTCCGCTAGTTCCTGTTCGTCTATGTCGTCGAAATCTGGTCTGCCATCATCGTCGTACGCCATGTGGTGTCAACCTTTCCTGTCATTTGTCGCCAGCAACGCAAACAACGTAGAGGGAGTATCAGCCCCGCCAGCAATCCTGCGAGTCATCAGGCCTGCTTCACTACATTCTTCCCACCATGAATGTTTTCAATCAGCCATCTGGCGGCGTCTTTCGCATGATACGTAATAATCAAATCCGCACCAGCACGTTTGAAACCAGTCAGGGTTTCCAGCACAACACGCCGCTCGTCAATCCACCCATTAGCCGCGGCAGCTTTCACCATCGCATACTCCCCACTGACATTGTAAGCACAGGTCGGGTAGCCGAATTCATCCTTAAC
>JAIRWZ010000111.1 GCA_031268615.1 Actinomycetes bacterium
TGCAGAAGGCGCCTTCTGCAAGACCCTTGTACAGGGGACTCACAGAGAAATCTGTCTTGTTTTCTTACTCTGGAACCAGCGGGGTTTGTTCCTCCAGCAGGCCGGATTGAATGACCTGCCCGAACACTTCATTGGGAATGGTGGTATGCCAGCGTCCCAACGCTTGAGCGCCTAACACTATTCCAAACCATACCGTCACAACGCCAACCGCCCACATCCAGGGTTTCATACGCCAACGCGCAAAAGCCCATGGTTGCAGACAATCGTCCACCGGACAGACCTTCACGCAGTCCATGCAGCCGTCACAGACATTCGAGTTAATGGGTACCTGCTGGGTCGGGTCCACAAAGTTGTGACAGACCCGCGCACACTTCTTGCAATCAATGCAAGTTTCCGGGTCACGATACACTTTGCAGGGTGACGCCATCCCGACAACCGAATACAAGCCTCCAACCGGGCATAGGTAACGACACCACAGCGACCCAAAGAAGAAAAACAGCACGACTGCCACAACGATAACGACCAGGTACACCGGCTGGGTAAAGCCGTGCAGCGTTTTCAAATCAGCAATCCACATATAGGGCAACTGGCGAAAGCTAGCCGCTTCGTCCATGCCAACGCTTGCCAGCCATACCATAATGAACAGCGACAATAGCAGTTGCAATCCTCGGCCAATCCAGTCCAGGACACGCGGCAGCGCGATGTTTTGTTGGCGTCGCATGACAACGCGCCCGGCCAAGGCACAGTATTCCCAGAGTGTTCCCAGTGGACAAATCCAGGCACAAAAACCACGCTTGAACAGCAGGGACGTCGCCAGCGCTGCAATGATGACGACCAGTCCGGCCGGCAAAATCGTATCCCAGCCACCACCGCGCAGCCACACAAAAAAGCTCATGAAATGTCCAACCGGCAGAATTCCAGCTACGATTTCAGGTCGAGTGGGCGCCGGAGTACCCGCGCGCAGCGCTGCCTCAAAGCGCAGTAACTGTCCACAGGACCACACAAATATGCCAAAACAGACCGTCCGCACAAACCAACGATTTGTTACAAAGTCTCGCAGCTGTATCCAGGTCAATTTTTTCATAGCGACCATTATATCGAAAGAGCGGTGGCAGCAGACGAAGGGGTCATTTCGTCGCTTCCTCGCCGTCGCGAACGACAATGACGAATCGGTCGAACGTCTCAGCGCACTCCATCACATCGAGGCGGGAGCGCTGACGCCAATCAGATGTAGCGCCGTCGCCAAACCATGGCGCGTAGCATCGACCAACGCCAGACGAGCCGCCTGCAGATTCTCATCGTCACTCAAAACCTGACATTTGCCATAGAACTGGTGCAACAGCGCGGCCAATTCTTCAGCGTAATGGCACACACGGAAAGGCGCACGGTCACGAGCCGCACGCTCAACGACTTCATTAAACTCGGAAAGTTTGCGCATGAGCGCGATTTCAGCATCAGCCGACAGCAAGGTCAAGTCAACATCAACAGATATCAGCGAAGCTGCCAAGGCGTCAACATCAGCGTCATGGTCCCCGGATACGCCAGCTGCCCGACGAAACATAGAACATACACGGGCATGCGCGTACTGCACGTAATACACAGGGTTATTAGCGCTCTGATCGCTAACAGCTTCAATATCAAAGACCAGCTGTTGGTCAGACGAGGTGCGCACCAAGTGATAGCGCGTCGCGTCAACGCCCACCTCATCGATCAATTCTTCAAAGGTAACCATCTCGCCCGTACGTTTTGACATACGCACGGGAGCGCCGCCACGCAATAAGGTCACCAGTTGCCCCAGAAGTATCTCCAATTGACCGGGATATCCCAAGGCAGCCACCGCAGCTTTCATACGGGGAATATAGCCATGATGGTCAGCGCCCCAGATATTGATGACGTAGTCAAAACCACGGCTGTATTTATCAGCATGATAGGCCACATCAGCGGCAAAATAGGTAGCGACCCCATCGCTTTTAATCAACACGCGGTCCTTGTCATCACCGAATTGCGTCGACTTAAACCAAATGGCGCCGTCTTCGTCGAAAATATAGCCTTTTTCGCGCAAGCCATCAACGGTACGCTGAATGCCGGTTTTGCCCTCATCGTCAGGCACATGCAGCGTATGTTCGGAAAACCAATGGTCAAATACCACACCAAACCGCGCCAATACTGCCTTCATGTTTTCCAGCACCTGCGCATAACTGCGCTCGCGAAAATAAGCGCGACGCTCGGTCGCGGGCCTGTCCGCCCAAACTTCGCCTTCAGCTTCAACAATCTGCGCAGCGATAGCCTTAATGTAGACACCCTTATAGCCAATCATATCTTCGTCAAAATCACGCCCCAGCAATTCCATGTAACGTTCAGCTACCGATTCTGCAAAGACATCCATCTGATGGCCTTCGTCATTCAGCAAAAATTCGCGCCGGATTTCATAGCCCGCGTGTTCCATGACCAGAGCCAGAGCGTCTCCCAATGCTGCCCAGCGGCCATGCCCGACGTGCATGGGACCAACAGGATTGGCCGACACAAACTCGATTTGTGTGTAACAGTCTTTCGGCTTTCCCCGACCGAAATCACCTTTCAGTCCCCGAGCCTCAGCAATGACACGCCCCAAGGCGCGCGACGACAAGGTCACGTTAATGAAGCCCGGTCCGGCAATCTCGACATCAGCGATGGTTTCATGTTCCCCAATAGAGCGTACAATCAGCTCTGCCAGTTGGCGCGGCGGCATACCCGTTTGTTTCGTCATGCGCAACGCCACCGCCGTTGCCCAATCGCCATGAGCAGCGTCGCGGGGACGTTCCAAATCAACAGCAGGAACCGTATCCAGCGATACCTGACCTGCATCAATTACGGTCTGCAACGCGTCCTGAATAATGCCGGTGACCAAATCTTTCACGTCTCAAAACCTCCGCATCCGCTACTTTAGGGACTCGTCATAATAGCACAAAAGCAGCAGAATCTACGGAGCGATACTCAGGCAATACTCCTCCCCGGATTAAGATGATTTCACCTCTTTAGAGTTCCTATTTCCACATTGAGTTTGTACCCAAAATTTTTGTGATACGGCCGCTGAACGTACTTCGTCTGGTGGTGGGAGTACCTGCATCAATTATCAGCGTCCCATCATAAAAGCTGGGGTAGCTTTCGATAGTGTCACGAATGCCAACTGACACATAAAACGTATGGTAGAAATTATCAGTTCCCGAATAGAGACTGAGCGTATTAAAACTGTTAGACAGCACTATATTTGAAATATCTTTTATGCCATCGCATCTCTCCCACGTACAGGAGAGAAAGCTGGTACCCACAGAGCCACTAATGTTCCAGTGAGAGGTGTCAGGAATTACTGCGGTGGCAAGAGAGGTGCAATCTGTCCATGCGCTGGTCATGAAGTAATTACCCACAGAGCCAGTGACCTCCCAGCCAGAGGTGTCAGGGACTACTGCGGTAGTAAGAGAAGTGCATTTGTACCACGTGTTGCGAAGGAAAGAGTCGCCAATAGAACCGGTAATGTTCCAGTGAGAAGTGTCGGGGACTACTGCGGTGGCAAGAGAAGTGCAGCCGTACCACGTGTTGTAAAGGAAGTAATTGCCCACAGAGCCAGTGACCTCCCAGCCGGAGGTGTCAGGCACTACTGCGGTGACAAGAGAAGTGCAGCCGTACCACGTGTTGCGAAGGAAGGAATCACCCACAGAGCCAGTGACCTCCCAGCCGGAGGTGTCAGGGACTACTGCGGTGGCAAGAGAAGTGCAGCCGTACCACGTGTTGTAAAGGAAGTAATTGCCCACAGAGCC
>JAIRWZ010000140.1 GCA_031268615.1 Actinomycetes bacterium
CCCGACCGACAGAGCAAATCATCTAAAAATGTGCTATTCTTTCGACTGTGAAAGATGCGCTTTAGCGAGCTTGCTTTTATTTTCGTAGAGCGTTTTCAACTGAAATCCGTATGCATACAATGTATATTGCCGTTGTATATGCCGTTAATGTACAGTGCTGTAATGTACAGTGCTGCTAGTGTACGGCGCAGGAAAGGCAGGGGTCGTAGGCGCGGATTAACTGTTCTACCCGCAGTACCGCGTCCTCTTGCGGCAGGTCTGCCAAGGTTGGCGCCAGCAGACGCAGGTCTGCTTCCAAGCAGGCGAGGTTTTGCGCCGTTGGCGTTATGACGTCACCGGCCACTACGATACCGGACTCGTTGACCTCGTAGCTGTGGTACAGGGTGCCCCGCGGGGCCTCGGTCGCCGCAGCTCCCTGGCGATTGCCAGGCGCTCCGTCACCTTGAACCTGATTCAAGGCTTCAGGTTTCGCAGACGATGAAGGCTTAAGATTTTGGCTCGACGGCCGGAGCGGCTCTGCGAGGGATTTTTGAGACAGCTCTCTTCCCGTCCCCGCAGCCGCAGGCACATTGTCTGCCAGCCAGTCGCACATCTCCGCACAGCGTTCAGCCGCGTCCACCAGCTCCAGCGCCTGGCACAGGTTGTTCAGGTAGGGGTTGTCGTCACCCGGTCGAATACCGGCTGACGAAGCCGCCACTCGCGCCGATGGCTTCAGCTCGTCCCAGTTCAGGCGCACCCGCGCCAAAGCGCCCACCATAAAGGGCGCGCCATCTGTCTCGGACAGCTTTGCATTGCCCCCCTCAACCTCGCGCTCGCAGATAAAGTCGCGATATTCAGACACCGGACGCGTCCAGCCACCTTTCAGCGCACGCACCCAATCGCCGACAATCGCATAATCGCCCGCTGCCGACAGCGCCAAAAACTCGCGATGGGGGTGAAAATCGGGATACGCAAAGCTCTTGAACAAAGCAGCCGTCTCTGCCGCGTCATGCACGGCCAGACGCAGCCGCCCGGACAGACGCGTCAGCTCTCTGCGCGTCGGCAGAGCCGTAAAACCCCCCAGCACCGCCGTGGCGGGATGTACAGACCGGCCGCCTACCACGGCGCAGAGGTCATTGCCCAGTCGTTTCAGCTCCAGCGCGCGTGCCAGGACGTCGGGCATGCTATCGGCCAGTGGAAAGGCACTCGGCAAGCCCACATAATCGGGCGCAGACAGTAGATAGAGGTGGGTAGCATGGTTCTGCAGGAACGAGCCGTACACCAGCAGGGTGCGCAGGGTATGGACGTACTCGCTCACCTCTATTCCCAGCGCGCATTCCAGCGCCCGCAGCGCGGTGATCGTGTGATTCGGCGAGCATATCCCGCAAATACGGCTGACAATCAGGGGCACTTCATCGACGCGGCGCCCGACGACCAGCGACTCGAAATAGCGTTGCGGCTCGACGACGCGCAGCTCCAACCGACGAATCTCGCCTTTGCTGATGTCGATTTCAACGTTGCCATGACCCTCTATGCGGGCGATATGATGAATAGTCAGTTTGGTCATGCCAGCTTCGTTTCTGTCACAAGTTTTGACGATTGTAGGGCGGGCATAGTATGCCCGCCGTGCTTGCCGCTGTGTATGTCGAGAGAATTATACAATTCCAAAGCAGTATCAAAAGTGAGCACGTCCATACCCGCGTCGCGTACAAAGGCGCGCGCAGAGGACAGGTTGGCGTCTTCGGCAATGCCGCGACAACCCGTGCAGGGGCGCCCCTTCGAGACACACAGCGCGCCGCAGCCGGTCCGGGTGACCAGACCTAAGCAAAGCTGGCCGTGATTGAAGTAGCAGTCAACTTCGTTGATTTTGCAGGCCGCGCACAGCGGCTCGCGGGGACGACGGTCAACCAGACCCAACAGCGCGCGCTGCAAAACCTGCGAGAATTCGCGTGGGTCAAGAGGGCAGCCAGGAATGGTGAAATCCACGTCGATGACCGCTGACACCGAGCAGGGACCGTCGCTGTGCAAGGCAGGGATACCGCCAGTCGTCGCGCAGGCGCCTACCGCCATGACCACGTCAGCAGTTGCGCGCACGCTCTGCAGCAGTTGGCGATGCTCGTCAGTCGTGACCGCGCCTTCGATGACGGCAATCGCATAATCGTCGGGCAGGTCGGCGGTCGTCGCCAACTGCCAGTAGCTGACGTCAATAGTGCCGAGGAGTTTCAGCAGGTCGGGAAAATTCGTCATCTGAACCTGGCAGCCAAAGTCACTGGCCAGCGACAGGATGACTACCTTTGGTTTGCTTGCGGGGATGGACGTACTCACTACATTGCTTCTTTCAGGTTCAGCGCTTCCCAGTAGGAAAAAACCGGCCCGTCAATGCAGGCGTACTGGTGGCCGACACCGCAGTGGCCGCACATGCCGATACCGCATTTCATGCGGCGTTCAAACGAGACGTAAATGCGGTCGTAGTCCAGGTTTTTCTTGCGCATTTCTTCCACGACGAAGCGATACATGACCGGCGGGCCGCAAATCGCGCCGTAGGTTAAGGCCGGGTTGACCGGCAGGTTGTCGAAGAGTTTCGTGACCAGGCCGACCTCGCCGTCCCAGCCGGGTTCGGGCTGGTCAACGGTCAGGGTCAGGTCAAAGTCCTCGCGATGTTTCCACATGTCGAATTCCTGACGAAACAGGATTTCGGACGGGGTGCGCGCGCCCAGAAGTATCGTGACCTTGCCGAAGGCGTGACGCTCATCGTGAATGTGGTTAATGAGCGACTTCAGCGGCGCAATACCCAGACCCCCGGCGACCAACAAAATGTCGTGGCCTTTCATGTCTTCAAAGGGAAAGCCGCGCCCGAAGGGGCCGCGCAGCCCGACGATATCGCCACACTGCATCTGGTGAATGGCGCCGGTGACCGTACCGGAATCGCGAATACAGAGTTCGATAAAGCCCTGTTTGCTGGGGGCAGACGAGATGGAAATCGGCGCTTCTCCGACGCCGAACAGGGAGAGTTCCACGAACTGGCCGGAATGAAAGTGGAAGGCATCGCGTACCCGCTGGTCGATGATACGGAACTCGAATAGCTTTTCCTTACTGGTCAGCTGCGTGATAGAAGTAATGCGCGCCGGCCAGGGGCGAAAGGGATTCGCGCCGAGTTTTTTGTAGATTTTAGACGACATCGGCGGTGTGCGCTTTCTGACTTGTGGTTTTCTGTTTGCTGTCCTGGCTGGTACCCTGTTTGCTGTCCTGCCTTGTATCGTCGGCCGTTACTTCTTCCAGCGCGGCAATGATGCGGCGCGGGTCGATGTTGACTTTGCAGGCTGTGCTGCAACGCCCGCAACCCACGCAGAGCATTTTGCCGAAACGGGTAAAGTTGCCCACAAACTTATGATAGAAACGGTAGCGTACCCGACTGGCACGCGTCGGGCGAAAGTTGTGCCCATGTGCGACTTCGGCGAATTCGCTGAACAGGCAGCTGTCCCAATTGCGACAGCGTTTGCCCGCCTCTCCGTCAGCCTCCAGCTCGTCGCGCACA
Organism: Actinomycetes bacterium; assembly: GCA_031268615.1. GTDB lineage: Bacteria > Actinomycetota > Coriobacteriia > WRKU01 > WQUG01 > JAIRWZ01. Next base: position 3,515 of record JAIRWZ010000140.1, read on the forward strand.
TCAAAGCAGTAACAGACCGGACACACCATCGAACAGGCGCCACAGCTGAGACACGTTTCGCCGATATCGTCAAACAGGGGCCATTCGTACTTTGCGTCATACAGCAGCGGCAACTGGTCGGTCGTTGGCAGGCTGTCGTCAGAAAAGGCGGCTTTATAGCGTTGCGTGCGCAGTTGAAAATCAGCTAAATCGGTCGGCGTCGTGTCGCGCGTCGTGACATAGCGGTCCAGGATTGCCGCTCCAGCCACCGTTTGGCAGCTGACGAGCCAGCGGTCGCCCAAATCAGTCAGGAACAGGTCAAACCCACGATGTACCTCGTCGGCGTCGAAGGTCTTGCAGAAACAGGTCGCTGTCGGCATACAGCTGACGCCGACAATGAAGGTGGAGGCACGCGCCGCTTCCCAGTAGGGGTCAACGTAGCCACTGCCCGCCGCCGACCCGCCACCAGCGCCATCCGCAAGGACGAGGTCCAGTAACAGCAGCGCGTTAATGTCACAAGGGTGCAGTCCCAGCAGAGCGCGCGTAGTGTGGGGCGCTTCGGTGTCGAAGACGTCTCCGTTTTTGCGGTTATAGCGCATGAGGCGTTCCTTTGGCGCCAGAAAATACTTTTTGGGAGGTAGGAGCGAAGAGTCATGGTCCAAACACAGCTCATCGACAGTGCCGAGTACATCGTACACATAGGAGGTCTGGACGCGCTCACTCCGTTTGTCCAACGCGGCAGGCGTCGAGGCCAACGCAGAAGGCACCGAAGCCAACGCAGCCGATTTT
>JAIRWZ010000002.1 GCA_031268615.1 Actinomycetes bacterium
CGCACGTTGTATTCCAGCACTTTTGGCCCCTCCTCCGTCAGCATAAATCCGCCGTACAGCACGCCGCGATACTCAATCCCCTCATGCACCAAAGCCCGCGCCGTCCGCTCCATTATCCGCAACATTTCAACATGGTCCGCCTCGCCCACCAACGGCACCGGCGAATACACCCCCATGCCCCCGGTATTCGGGCCCAGGTCCCCTTCGCCCACCCGCTTGTAGTCCTGCGAGGGAGCCAGCGGCAACACCGTCAATCCATCCACGAAGGCAATCATCGAACATTCCGGGCCCTGCAAACAACGCTCGATGACGACCGTTGCGCCCGCTTCGCCGAACCTTCCGTCGAAACATTCCTCGACCGCCGCACGCGCCTCGGCTTCCGTGGACGCCACGGTGACGCCCTTTCCGGCGGCCAATCCGTCGGCCTTCACCACCACGGGCAGACCAAACGAAGTGAGTGCGTCCAGCGCTGCTTCCCGCTGCGAACGGGTAAATACCTGGTAATCGGCAGTGGGCAGGTTGTGGTCGCGCATGAAATCCTTGGCAAAGCGCTTCGAGCCTTCCAGCGCCGCCCCCGCACTGCCCGGACCAAAGACCGGCACACCAGCGACGCGCAGCTCATCAGCCAGCCCTGCTACCAACGGGGCTTCGGGGCCGATGACCACCAGACCGATATCGTTATCCAGCGCGAAGGCAACTTCGGGCGAGGCTTGCGTGTCGCCATCAGCCGCAGCTTCCTCACTGGTCTGGACGTACTCGCTCATACTAATGTTTCGAGCCTTTGGTTCCAGAGCTGTTCCGCCATTTCCCGGCGCGACGTAGATGGTTTCAACTTCGGGCGAGGCCGCCAGCGCACGCGTGATGGCGTGTTCGCGCCCGCCGCTGCCAATGACTAAGATGTTCATCTGCGCTCCCAATTTCGTATGATAGTTTGTTCCCGCTGGGGGCCGACCGCGATGAGAGAGACCGGCACGCCGGCCAGTTCTTCCAGATAAGCGATGTAGTCGCGCGCGGCTGGCGGCAAGTCGTTGAAGTCGCGGCAGGCGCTGATGTCAGTTTTCCAGCCCGGCAGGGTTTCGTATATTGGGCGGGCGTGGTGGAAGGCGCTCTGGTGGCCGGGCACGGACGTGTAGGTCTGGCCGAGGTGTTCGTAGGCGACGCAGACTTTGATTTCATCGAAGGCTGACAGCACGTCCAGTTTCGTGATGGCCAGGTCCGTCAGGCCGTTTACCTGCACCGCATAGCGCACCACCGGGGCGTCGTACCAACCGGGGCGGCGGCGGCGACCGGTGGTAGTGCCGTATTCGTGGCCGACCCTGATGAAGGTGTCCCCATCGGCGTCATCTGTATCCAGCTCGGTGGGAAAAGGTCCGGAGCCAACGCGGGTGATATAGGCTTTTGCAATACCCAGCACGCGGTCGATACGCGCAGGCCCCACGCCAGTCCCTACGCAAGCCCCGCCAGCCGTGGGGTTTGACGAGGTCACAAAGGGGTAGGTGCCGTGGTCCAAGTCCAGCAACGTACCCTGTGCGCCTTCGAAAAAGACCCACTGCCCCGCGTCCAGCGCGTCGTTTAAGAGCGGCGCGGTGTCGGCAACGTAAGGGTTCAGGATTTCGGCGTAGGCCAGGTATTCGTCCGCCAGCTGGTCAACTGTGTAGGTGGGAAGGCCATAGATTTTGTCCAGAATGTCATTCTTTTCTGTCAGCGCGGCAGCTACTTTTTCGCGGAAAATACTGCGGTCAAAGAGGTCTTGGGTGCGCAGTCCAAGGCGTGTCGCTTTGTCCTGATACGCAGGGCCAATGCCGCGGCGCGTCGTGCCGATTTCCTGCGCGCCCAAGCGTCGTTCACTGGCTCCGTCTAAATCGCGATGATAGGGCATGATGAGGTGAGCATTACTGGAAATAGTCAGGCGCTCGCAGCTGATTCCTTCGGACTGAACGGCGTCGATTTCTGCCAGCAGCACTTTCGGGTCGATGACACAGCCATTGCCGATGACCGGTGTCACCGATTCATACATGACGCCTGAAGGAATCAGATGTAGTTTCAGGGTATGTCCATCATGAATGACCGTATGCCCGGCGTTATTGCCGCCCTGAAAACGAACGACATAGTCGAAATCCTGCGAGAGAAGGTCAGTAATTTTACCTTTGCCCTCGTCCCCCCATTGTGTCCCCACCAGCACGACTGCTGCCATATACGTATCCCCCTGTTCCGGTTTGTGCCCGACCCGCATTTCAGTATAGCTGCCCTTAGGGTCGTTTGTGTCTATTGTTTGATTCGCGACACTCCTATAAACTTTGCGTATTTTTTCTTAAAGGTCAGTAAGATGTCCGCTGTCGGGCCATTGCGATGTTTGGCAACAATCAGTTCCGCACCGTCAGCTGGCAACCTGCGGTCGTCATCATCAGTTGAGTAGCTATCATTTTCGGCATTTTTGTCCATATCGGGACGATGTAAAAACATGACAATGTCGGCATCTTGTTCAATGGCTCCCGACTCTCGCAGGTCAGAAAGCTGCGGACGTTTCCCTTTCCGCATTTCTGCCATGCGCGACAGCTGGGACAGAGCCAGAATGGGAATATTCAGGTCCTTTGCCAAAATTTTCAGACCGCGTGAAATTTGGGCAATTTCCTGCTGTCGATTTTCGATACTGCGATTATCGGGCGACATCAATTGCAGATAGTCAACAATCAGCAGCTTTTTTCCTTCGATGTTACGAAAGCGTCGCCGCGCTTTAATACGGAGGCGGTTGATGTTGAGGTCTGGTGTGTCGTCAATGTAAATGCGAAGACGCGAAAGGTTCTCGCTGGTATCTATGAACCGATTCCAGTACGAGTCGGGCACCCTACCGGCGCGGACATCTTGTGCGCTAATGCCAGCTTCTGCCGTGAGCATACGCAGAGCTAAATCCTCGGCGGTCATCTCCAGCGAGAAAAAGCCTACCGTCGTATCGCGTCTGGCCGCACCCAACGCCATATTCAGCGCCAGGGCCGTTTTTCCCACAGCGGGACGCGCGCCCAAAACGACTAGTTGTCCGCCACGCAAACCACGCGTGAGGAAATCAAAATCGTTAAAGCCGGTTTCAACGCCAACAATGCCGCCTTTAGCTCCGGCAAACTGTTCCAATAAATCATAGGCGCTATCCAAAACCTCTCCACTCAGGGGGCGAAAGTCACTGCTTACCTGTTTTTCCGTAACCTTGAAGAGGTACTGCTCGGCTTTCCCGACGCTTTCTTCAACTGCGTCAGGCGCTTCATAGGCCATCGACACCACTTTTGCCGCAGCGTCTATCAGTTGCCGATATGTGGATAACTTTTTGACGATTTCAGCATAGCGTTCAGCAAAGGTTGTCGTCGGAACACTGCCCACCAGCTCAATCAGGTATTCTGTCCCGCCGACCCCGGCCAGCTGCCCCTTGCCACTCAATTTGTCAGCCAGAGATAGGTGGTCGAACTTGATATTTTCCGTCACCAGTTCTTCCATGGCGGCGAAAATCGTCTGATGTGCGCCACGGAAGAAGTCTTGCGAGGTCAAGATACCAATTATACGAATTTGTGTCTCGGTTGACAGCAGCATCGCGCCCAATACAGCGCGTTCAGCATCCAGATTATGCGGCGGTATTCGACCGCCAAACGAGGCGGTATTTGCTTCGGCCATAGTCCCTTCCTGTTCTGTTACAAATCAGTGTAGCGAAACGCCGG
>JAIRWZ010000007.1 GCA_031268615.1 Actinomycetes bacterium
TGCTATCTGTATTGTACCGTGAACACGCCTGTGAAGTGAGTACCGAGCCTGCCCCCGGCTTGACCGGGGGTCGTCCATACCTGCCAGTTTCACGCGGCTTTCGACGGTCTGTTATGGACGCACTCACTTATTATTTTACAGTTCACGGCGAGAGGTCAGTGCATGGCCTAAGGTAACCTCATCGGCAAACTCCAGGTCTCCGCCAACGGGCAGACCGCTGGCAATGCGCGTGACCTTGATGGCGAGCGGTTTGATGAGGCGTGCTAACCAAGTGGCGGTCGTCTCTCCCTCCACATTGGGGTTGGTGGCAAGCACCACCTCGTCAATGTCTTCGGAAGCCAGACGTGCCATCAGTTCGCGGCTGCGCAGCTGTTCAGGACCAATGCCATCCATGGGGGACAGCGCGCCGTGCAGGACATGATAGCGGCCGCGGTACTCACCGGTGCGTTCAATGGCGGCCACGTCGCGCGGCTCTTCCACCACACACAACAGACGGGCGTTGCGGGTCGGGTCAAGACAGATGGCGCATTGTTCGCCTTCCGCAAAGTCCCAGCAGGTCGGGCAGAAGTGAATCTGGTCTTTCAGCGTAACAATGCTGTCAGCCAGACGTTGCGCGCCGTCTGCGTCACTGTCCAACAGCCAGTACGCAATGCGTTGCGCTGATTTCGGGCCGATACCGGGCAGACGGCCCAGCTCATCCAGCAGATTTTGTATTGCGTCGGGGTACGCCATGTCTGATTGTTGATTGGCGTCAGAACGGCAGGTTCATGCCGCCGGTGACAGAATCCCTCTTTGAGGCGGCCAAATCAGAGGCGGCACGAGACGCTTCGTTGACCGCGGCCAAAACCATGTCTTCCAGCAGTTCAACCTCGGCCGGGTCAACGGCAGCTGGGTCAATGGTGATGCCCGTCAATTGCTGGGCGCCGGTCATGGTAACGGTCACCATGCCGCCACCTGCCGAGGCTTGTACGGTTTCATTGGCCAGCTCTTCCTGGGTCGCCAACATCTGGGCCTGGGCCTGTTGAGCCTGTTTCATCAGTTTTTGTAAGTTCATACCTGCCATTGTTACTAATCCTTTCTGCTTTCTTTCTGCTTTCTTTCTGCTTTTAGGCCGCGTCCGTCGTGTTTTAGGCCGCGTCCGTCGTGCTGCCCTTGTCCTTGCCCTTGTCCTTGCCCTTGCCCTCGGCGGGTACAGCTTCAGTGCCCGGTATCTGGGCGACAATCGTGCCCTTCAGGGCAGTTACAATATCAGAAATGCCGCTCGTTGGGGTGGGCACAACAGCAACTGGCGTTTTGCGGGCGGGAGGTGTGCGGGGCGTGCGTGGGGAGTGGGGGGGTTGGGGGGGATTGGGGGTATGTGAGGTATGTGTGGGAGGTGGGGTGGTATCCGGCGAATCGTTGACCGGTTCTGCCAGCGCTAAATCCGGAGTTGGTTCGTATTCGGGAACCGCGTCCGGCTCAGGCGCAGTATCGGCGGTGGCGGAAGTATCGGCAACGGGGAGGTTGTCGTCGGGATGGCGCCTTGTTGGGTCCTCGCTATCCCCACTGTCCGTTGTTCCTTGCAGTACGGTAAACGGGACGTCAAAACCAAACACCGCCCGCAGAGCGCCTTCCAACAAGGCCAGATTATCGGGACGACGTGCTTTTCCCAGCTTGAACGAATCCCCGAACATGATTTGTAAGCTGGCGCCATCGTCGGCAAGCCGCGCCTGGGACTCAGAAAAGACAGGGTAGCGCGAGACACTCGCCTTGCGCAGCTCGGCCAGCACCGCACGCCACTGTCGCCTGAGTTCGGCCGCGTCAGTGGGAAGAGGCATGGGGCCCGCCACGGGGTCGAGGGGGGTGGCAGGTGCAGGGATGAACGGCGTGGTGGATGGCGTGGTGGATGGCGTTCCTGCCGTCTGTTTTTCGGAACGCTGCTCTGATAGGTTCTGCTCCAACACGCGAGCCGCCTCGCCGCCAGTATGACGCGTCCCTTCACCAACACCTTCCTCTAGCTTCTGAATACGCATTGCCAGCGCTTCCAGCGTCAGTTCACTTTCCGGACGTGTCATACGCGTCAGCGTCAGTTCAAGCAGCAGGCGCGGGTCCGTACTCCAACGCAAGTCGCCGGACAGTTCAGCGAGCAAATCCAACATCTGCGCAATGCGCTCTGTGCTCGAAAATTCCCCGGTCAAGTCGCGCAAAACAGCAATGTCATCGACACGGCGGTTGATGAGGTCCTCGGTTGAACCCAGTACCGCGATAACATACATGTCACGCACATACAGCAGCAACGCACGCACAACCTCGCTCAAGTCAGCGCCAACCGCAGCCACCTCTGCTACCCAAGCAAAGCAAGCCCGCGTATCACCTTGCGCCACCGCGCGCATAAGCGCTGCCAGACGCGCGTCCGGCACGCCGCCTAGGGTTTCCTCAACCGCAGCCACAGTAATGTTGCCGCTGGTAAATGCCGACATTTGCTCCAAGGTGGTAATGGCGTCGCGCATGCCGCCGTCAGCATGCCGGGCTATCATTTCCAAGGCAGCATTTTCTGTCTTAATGCCTTCGCGGTCGGCAATGTGGGCCAGTCGCGCTGTCAAATCCTCGACAGAGATTGGATGGAAGTCAAACTGTTGGCAGCGGCTCCGTACCGTTTCCGGCACCTTTTGCGGGTCAGTCGTACATAAAATGAACATGACATGAGCAGGTGGTTCTTCCAGCGTTTTCAACAGAGCATTAAAAGCGCCTTTCGACAGCATATGCACTTCGTCGATGATATAGACCTTGCGCCGCCCCCGTGCCGGGGCAAACTGCACGCGGTTGATAATCTCGTCGCGCACGTTCTCGACACCAGTACGAGACGCGGCATCCAGTTCAATGACGTCAGGATGTGTCCCGGTTGCCACTGCCAGACATTGCTCGCACGTTCCGTCAGGCTCACCGTCATGGACGTGCTCGCACACCATGGCTTCGGCCAACAGACGCGCGCTGGTCGTTTTACCGGTTCCCCGCGGTCCGTCGAACAGGTAGGCGTGTGCCACCGTATCGGTGGCCACCGCATTGCGCAAAGTGCGCTCGATGGTTTCCTGCCCGACGACATCGGTGAAAGTCAGGGGACGATATTGGCGATACAGCGACTGGCGCACAGCAATCCTTCCTGTATTCGGAGCGTGGTTTCGATACTGTTGCGCGACTTGCGTTGGTGTGTCCTGCGGACCCGAACACCCACCAGGGACCACGTATGGCTGCTACCTTCCGGTTCTGACCAGGTTGGCGGTATAGTGCCGTCCGAGCCCGCGTGACACACCCGTACAAGCCGCGCTTCCGTCTGCCATTATACCGCATACGTCACAACATATCGGGACGCATATCAGCGATAAATTATGCGATAAAATAAATATGATTTTTTTGGACGCCTTTATTGACATTTTGGGAGCTTCCGTGTACTATATATATTGTTCATTTACTTCCCTAAAGGCCGCCGCCGGTCTTCCCCCCTTTCTTTCCCGGCGGCGGCGATTCTTCTTCTCTTGCCCGGCTGCGTCGATCCTCCTCCCTCTTTATCGACGCGCCAAAAAAGCCCCCGCCTATGGACGGGGGCTTTTGCTATCTGTTGCCGAATTTCTCCTTTGTTGCTATTTTTTGCCGGGTTTCTTCGTTGTCTGCAACTTCGCGCGCACGACGTAATGCGCGTTCTTACTGGTGTACTCGCAGGTGACCAGCGTCACAACCTTGGTCTTTGACTTGTTCGGCGCCAGTTTCTTTTTCTTCGTAATGAACTGACTACTGATTTTATATTTCTTGGTATCCTTTGCCGTATAAACATACACATACTGGTGTTTCTTGCGAAACTTCGACCGCCGCAAATCCCCCAACGAGCCAAACATTGACTTGTCGCGCATGTGATGTCCGTATACCGGCGAGTCCTGTCCGTTAAAGGACGCGTTCGCCTTCGCATCCAGGAAAATCGAGCCCGCAGAACTCTTCTTTTTCAGCGCGTTACGCTTCAGATAATAGCTGTTATTCTTGGCCTTGGTAATCGGATAGTCAATTTTCGTGTTGGGGATAGTCAGCCAGGCCACGATTTGTTTGTTCTTTTTCTTCAGCTTTTTGAAATTTATCTTGCGCGTTTGCGCCTTTTTCAGCGACGACGAAGTTTGATTGCCTGAAATCGGTATCGCCTTAGGCTTCGCCTTGCCAAACAGTCGTTTCAAGTAGTTGGCTACCGAAAACTGCGCGTCGGGATTGACCAGCTCGCCATCGGCATCCTGCACGTCCGCCGCCCCGCCTTCTTCATCCTCGTTAGTGACCGGCGTTGTATCGTTTGGGTCTTCGGGACTATCCGCATCCGCACGCAGTTCCTCATACACGGCATCGTCCGCGATGTAGTCGTAGGCGATGTTGCCCAGCTGGTAGCCGGCAAAAGCCATCATTCCAACAGCCAGTACGATTACCAAACCTCTGACAAATTTCGACATGTCTGCGCCCTTTCCAAAACCTCGGTTAACTCAATCGTGTCCGGTGTCCAAACACCTGTCAAAGCGTCTCGCCCTGACCATCTACAGTGTACGCAGTACATTACACAGTCGCCAGCGGATAAGAAAACGCGCACAGAACTCCCGCAACCGCTCCATAACCTCTTCAAATTGTCAAAAATCCAAGAAGAGGTGAGTACGCCCATGAGTATGCCCTTCCCCCTTTAGAGAGACAGGTCCGTGTCCCTACCCTTGGGGCAGCTGCTTGGCGTCCCCGTCCTCGTAGGTCACCACTTTGTCCAGGTGTCGATTGATTTGCCGGGTCCGCACACCGATTAGTTTCTCCAGCTGCTCGTCGGTTTTACGAATGTTATCGCGCGCCTTGTCCAGGACGGTCTCGAATGTCGTGAATTCGCGCCGCACATTTTCCAGAACCTTCCAAATCTCGCCACTGCGCTTCCGGATTGCCAGCGTACGAAAGCCCATCTGTAAACTGTTCAGTAAGGCAGCCATCGTGGAAGGCCCGGCGATGTTAACCCGAAAGCTTGCGCCGGCTAACTCTTCGAACAAGCTGCCACGCACAACTTCGGCATACAGTCCCTCAACCGGCAGGAACAGAATGGCAAACTCGGTGGTGAACGGTGGCTGAATGTACTTGTCGCGAATGAACCGCGCCTGCACCTTGATTGCATCGTTCAGTGCTTTGGTGGCACGTGCTACTTCGTCCTTGTCAGCCGTTTCATACGCGTCCAGCAATTCCTGATAGCGGTCCAGGGGGAATTTGGAATCTATGGGCAACAGAACTTCGCTCTCTTCATCACCGGGCATTCGGATGGCAAATTCAACCCGCTCACCCGCGCCTTTGCGAATCGGCGTGTCGGTCAGATACTGACCAGGCGCCATAATCTGTTCTAAAATTGCGCCAAGCTGAATTTCACCCAAAATACCACGCGTCTTTACATTAGACAGCGTCTTTTTCAAATCGCCCACACCGACAGCCAGCGACTGCATTTCTCCCAGCCCTTTATGAACCTGCTCCAGCTGCTCGTTCACTAGCTGAAACGAACGCGTAATGCGGTCCTCCAGTGTCTGTTGCAGCTTTTCGTCCACCGTGTGGCGCATGGCATCCAACGCCCGCGTATTTTCTGTTGACAGCGTTTTCAGATTGCGCTCTGTCGTCTCGTTCAAGCGTTCCAGCTTTGTGTCCAGCGTTGTACGAATGTGTTCCAGACGCTGCTCTTGTTCCAACGCCTGTTGGCTCAATCTCTCGCCCACCTCGCCGCGCAGCCGGGCGAGGGGCTCGGCGACACTATCCCGCAACCGCGACGGTACCACGGTCAGCAGCAGTACCACAATTGCTGCCAGTCCTGCCAGCAACAACAGAATTATCACTACCTCATTGCGTCCCAAAGCTGTCATGCGCGTCCGCTCTCCTTTCAATCAGTCAACATCAACTCATTGTAGCAACCTTCCCGGACAATGGCTCCCCCTCCTCTTACCTAAACGTAGCAAACTTTGCGGGCACGCATTCACCCGCCGCCCCGCCACCGCCCACCTCCCCCTCGCCCGGCCATCCTGCCCAGCGCATAACACAACCGCTCATGGTACACTCGCACCCATGGCCACACACACAGAAATACCGACACACAGCAACGCCCGGCAATTGAAGCAGTACAGTCCCGGAGAGGAAATCGCCTCATCCATCCTGCACGGTTTAGGCGCAGCCCTGGGCGTACTCGCCCTCATTATTCTGATTGTTGCCAGCCTGCGCGCGCCCACCCACGTGGGCATTCGCCTGACTGCCAGTATCATTTATTCCCTTAGCATGATTTTGGAATACAGCGCCTCAACCCTGTACCACGCCCTGACCAACCCGCGCGCAAAGCACGTCTTCAAGGTGCTGGACCACGCGGCCATCTATCTGCTCATAGCCGGCACGTACACGCCGTTTTGCCTGGTCACGCTGGCCGGGCGCGGCGGGACGGGACTGCTGATATTTATCTGGGCCTTCGCCCTGGTCGGTATCGCCTGCGAAGCGTTTTGGGTCTTTCGCCCAAAATGGGTCAGCGTCGTCGTCTACCTCGCGATGGGCTGGGCTATCATCTTCAGCATTGGCAACCTGTTTGAAAACCTCAACTCCGGCGGCCTCTGGCTGCTGGCCGCCGGCGGCCTGGCTTACTCATTGGGCACGATTTTCTACGTCCTGAAAAAGGTCAAGTGGTTCCATTCCCTGTGGCACGCCTGGGTATTGGCGGGCTCAATCCTGCATTTCCTCTCCATAGCCCTCTACGTCATCGCTTAAGCACAGGAAGAGGAGTGAGTGCGTCCATCCCTCCCACGTCAAAGCAAAGCAAGACAGTCCATACATGCTTCAAATTTGTAGGGTAAGTTGGCTTGCCAACTTACCGGCGTTTCAGTTGGGAACAGGAAGCCCTTGCCAGCAGAGCGGCAAGATGGGCAAGCCACCTTGCCCTACAAAATAACTGCCACCCCTGGCAACTGGACGGCACGTTGAACGAGTCAACGTGCCCTACGAAGTGAATGGAATCCCCTGCCAATGGAGCGGCGTGCTGGATACACCGACGTGCCTTATGATGTGGATAGAACCTCTTGCCACGTGGTGATACTTGTGGGTTGTGGCCCTTATCCTTGGCGGGAGAACCAGCGGTAGGTGTTGGTGAGGCTGTGTTCCAGTTCACTGGTGGCTTTCCATTCGAAAATTTCCCGTGCTTTTTTCGGGGACAGGACGCTGTCGCGAATATCGCCTTCGCGCTCGGCGTCATGTTTGATTTCGACCGATTGTCCGGAGATTCGTTGTAGGCGTATCGCCAAATCGTTAATGCTAGTGGCGGCCCCCGTCGCAACGTTGTAGATACCGGCGGCAGGTACGTCCGCCTCCTGACAGAACCATATATCCCCACCAATCATGCTGACGAGCGCTGATACTACGTCCCCCACATAAATGAAGTCGCGGGTTTGCGTCCCGTCGCCGTGTATCGTCAGGTCCTGCCCGCGGGTCAGTCCCTCACAAAACATGCTGACAACGCCCCCTTCCCCTACCGTATCCTGGCGCGGACCGTACACATTGGCGAAACGAGCAATGGCAAAGTCAGTCTCACCCTCGCGGCAGATAGTGGCCAGTTCAACTTCTCCCTCCAGTTTGGACTGCCCGTAGGGGTTCAGCGGCACAGTCGGAGCGGTTTCTGCCAAAGGCAGCTGTTCGGGATTGCCGTACACCGCGGCCGTAGACGCGAACACAACCCGTTCGACGTCAGCCTGCAGCG
>JAIRWZ010000018.1 GCA_031268615.1 Actinomycetes bacterium
CACTTGAGCGGACATCCGCCCGAAAGGTGTCCCTTCGTTCAGTTACTGATATCTTAGGGCTTCGATGGGGTCCAGCTTTGCGGCGCGGCGTGCCGGCCACCAGCCAAATACGATACCGATGAGCATGCAGACGCCGACAGCCAACAGGATAGGCCCAAGCGTCACCGTCGTCGTTAAAAGCCCGGTCGCGTTGACAACAGCAGCCAGCGCAATGCCCAAAGCCACACCAATCAGCCCGCCCAGCGAGGTCAGCACGACTGACTCCACCAAAAACTGGGTGGTCACATTGCCCGGCGTGGCGCCGATGGCTTTGCGCAGGCCGATTTCGCGCGTGCGTTCAGTCACCGTTGTCAGCATCATGTTCATAATGCCAATTCCGCCAACCACCAGCGAAATAGAGGCAATGGCTGCCAACAGTGTCGTCAGCATGCCGGTAATGGTGTCAGCCATATCCAGCAGACCTGACATATTCATCACCGAAAAGTCACTGTCGTCTTTGTTGGGGTCATAGCCGTGGCGCGATTTCAGCAGCGTTTCCGACTGTTCCGACAGAGCGTCCATAACGCCTTCGGACTGTCCCACCACCAGCACCGAAGAATAGGACCCTTTGCCAGTCAGCGCGGAGGCCGCCGCGCTCTGCGGTACATAGACGGTTACGTCACTGGTCAGAGACTGTATGGCGCCGCCGCCTCCACTGCCCGTCACGCCGACAATCGTAAAGACCACCCCGCCGATACGAATACTGTTGTTCAAAACATCCGAGTCAGGGGTGCCTTCACCCCACAGACTCGTCACCAGCCCCGGTGACACAACGGCAGCGTGCGCGCCCAACTGCTCCTGGTAGGCGGTAATGAAGCGACCGGCGCCCATGTCAATGTTGCGGATGTCCTCGTAGCTTGGAGTCACGCCCATTACCTGCGAGGTGATTCCCTTTTCCCCGCTGACCACCACGAAACTGCCGCTGCGCACGGCTTCAACTGCGGTCACGTTAGGCAGTTGCGTCAGGGCTTCAAGGTCACCGTCAGTCAGGCCTTCGCCCGAAGTCGCCGTGTTCGTTATCGTCACCAGATTCGTGCCAATGCTGCGGATTTGCCCCTCTATCGAAGTCTTGGCGCCCTGTCCGATGGATATCAGTCCGATAACCGAACCAATACCAACGACAATGCCCAATATGGTCAACGCGCTGCGGGCTTTATTGGCCGACAGGGACCGCAGCGTTTCAGCAAAGATATCAAACAAGTTCACGCGGCATCACCACCTGACGCGGAATTGCCGTCAGTATCGCGATTGACAGAGGCGCGGTCAGCGGGGGCGCGGTCGCTGCCAAACTCTCCTTCATGCAGCTCACCATCGCGAATATGCAAAATGCGGTCGGCGTGGCGTGCCACCTGCAAATCGTGCGTAATGAGTACAATGGTCGCCCCCTCATGGTGCAACTCAGAAAACATCGAAAGGACCGCCTCGCCAGTTTTGGTGTCCAGATTGCCAGTCGGCTCGTCAGCCAACAAAAGCGAAGGATGGTTGACCAAGGCCCTGGCGATAGCGACGCGCTGCATCTGACCGCCCGATATTTCGTTGCTCAGATGGTGAAACAAGTCCGGCGGCAAGCCGACCTGAGCCAGCGCCGCTTCAGCGCGGTGGCGGCGCTGCGCGCGGGCAACACCGGTATATTCCATCGGCAGAATCACGTTTTTCAGTACCGAGGTACGCGGCAGCAAGTTAAAGGACTGAAACACAAACCCAATTTCATGCGAGCGCAGCGCAGCCAGACCGCGTTCATCGTAGTCGTCAACGTCGTGACCATTGAGCCGGTAAACGCCGTGGGTCGGACGATCCAACAGCCCAATAATGTTCATCAGCGTCGATTTGCCACTGCCCGACGGACCCATAATAGACACAAATTCACCCGGAGCAACGGTGAAAGACACGTCATTAAGCGCGGTCGTGTCGCCGGCAGCCGTGGTGTAGACCTTCGTGACATGGTCTAAGTCGACGACCGGCACGACCGGCACGACAGACTCCGCCGACGCAACAGACACGGCACACGTATCCGCCCCGGCTACCCCGGCCTCCCCTACTGGCGGAACCACAGGCGCCGCAGCTACCACAGCCGCCGCAGACCTCGTCTTCTGTTTTGAGTTATCCATACCCACCACAGCCTCTGCTACGGCCTCGTGCCGGAACCCGACGCGCCACTACTGCCGCGTCCACTGCCCGACGCGCCCGGTCCATTCGGGTCACCGCTAAAGGTCCGGGGCATGCCACTGCCGCCCATCATGCCGCCGCCTAGCGACATCGAACTGCTCGTCGCAGAATCAGCGCTGACCTCACCGGTCACGACCACGTCACCTTCCGCCAGCTCCCCGCCAGTCACCGCGGTATAACTGTCGTTTGCCAGACCCACCTCGACGGTCACCGTTCGCAGCGACGTCGTGTCGCCATCCGGGGCAACCTGCACGGTCCACCCGCTGTCCGCGTCGCCACCAATCGCGGTATTCGGCACCATCAGCACGTCCGTAGCGCTGTCTAACACAATAGTCGCCGTCACGTTCATGCCCGGCTTCAACCGCGCGTCGGGTTCAGTCAGCTCGATTTTTACCTGATAGGTCACCAGACCACCCGACAAGGTACCCAGCGGCGCCACCTCAACAACCGTACCTTCCACCTGCAAGTCGTCAAAAGCGTCAAAGACCAGCCGTGCTTTCATGTCAACATTGACCAGGTCAACCTCGGTTTCCGTCACGCCCACAGCAAGCAGCATGGTGTTGTTGAAGTCCGCAATCTCGACCGCCGCACTGCTGCCACTGCTGCTGGAAGATGAAGTGAGTGCGTCCATGGCTGACGCCGCCTCAGAGCTGGAACTGTCACTGCTCGTGGTGCTACTGGCGCCAGACCCCCAACTGTCGCCGTCTTTGACGTTAACCGCCACAATAGTGCCCGAAACCGGCGCCGTCACGTCGCGTTCATCACGTGTTTCCACCGCGTCAGCATAGGTAGACTTCGCACGGCTCACTTGCAGTTGAGCGCTGACGACCTGTGCCTCGGCATTGGCGACTTGCTGCTTTTTGCCCGCGCGGTTCACAGCTTCCTGGTCTTTGGCGGCTTTCTTTTCCGCCGCCGAAGGTGTGCTAAGTTGCGCTGCTGTGCCGACACTCCCACTGTCTCCGGTATCGCTGCCAAGAGAGCCGGACAAACTCGATGATTGTTGCTGCTCAAGAATCTCTTTTGCCGTCGTCACATGCATCTTTTTTGCCGCTTTCAGACCTTGCTCGGCCGCGGTTAGCTGTTTTTTCGCGGCGCTCAGACTGCGGGAAGCTTCCGTCACCGCCGTGTTCGCGTCCTCGTCCTCCACGCGAAAGAGCAGCTCGCCTCGTTTGACGGTGTCACCAACCTTGACCTGTACGTCGTCAACCTCACCGCTTGGCACGGGATTAACGCTGCGGGTCTGCCCTGCCTCCAATTGCCCGGACGACGAAATGCTCTTTTCCAAATCGCCGCGCGTTATAGCTTCAGTCAGATACTGTGTGCCGACTGCCCCTCCGCCACCGAAGGGGCGGACAATCAGTATGACGACCACAGCCGCCACAACAATCACTGCCAGCGGTATCAGAACGTAGCTTTTCTTGAATTTTTTTGCTGCCATTACGGTATCTCCTGTTCCGGCGCGCCACTCCCACCGTCCGGAGGACGGCGTTCAGACCGCAACTGCTCAATCTCTTCCTCGCTTAACGTTTCACCATTTGGTCCGGTCATTTGCCGCCCCTGCCCGAAGCCACCGGTACCATCAGGAAAGCGCGAGCCACTCGGCAGAAATACGATACGGCCAAAGGCAAAGAGGCCAATCACTATTAACAGCAAGGTCGCCAACACAGCGATGACTGCGATATAGACCACGTTTCCCCGTCCACCGACAGCCTTTGCCTTGGGAATCTCTGTGGCTGGTGTGGACGTACTCACTTCTGGTAGCGCTACCTTTTGTTCTG
This sequence comes from Actinomycetes bacterium, assembly GCA_031268615.1. Lineage (GTDB taxonomy): Bacteria > Actinomycetota > Coriobacteriia > WRKU01 > WQUG01 > JAIRWZ01. The sequence continues at coordinate 3,984 of JAIRWZ010000018.1, forward strand.
TGTCTGTCATGTGCCAATCTCCTGTCCATCCTTAGTCCTGTCGGCAAGTCGGCGACCCCCTGGGGCAATCCACCGGCTCGTATCACCGTCCATGCTCATCACTCCCCCTCAAACCCCCGCATAAAGCCGTTTTCGTAGGCCAGCACTACCAGTTGTGCGCGGTCGTGCGCATCCAGTTTTGACATAATGCGGTTGACGTGCGTTTTCGCCGTAAAGCGCGAGATGAAGAGCTTTCGCGCGATATCCTCGTTGGACAGGCCGCCGGCCACCAGCAGCCAGATTTCCGCCTCGCGCGGGGTCAGCGCGTCGCGCAACCACCGGGCGCGGTCGCTCAACGTTCCCTCGTCTCCGTTCGCGCCACTGCCCGCGCCGGCTACTGCCGCCATCTCGCCCGCGGCGAATCGCTCAATCAAGCGCCGCGTCACCGACGACGACAGCAGGGCTTCGTCAGCCGCGACCGTTCGCACGGCGCGAATCAGCTCTGCCGAATCAGCGTCTTTGAGCAGGAATCCCGACGCTCCAATCCGCAGGGCACGGTACACGTATTCATCTAAATCGAAGGTCGTCAGAATCAGCACGTGGGTCTGGGGGCAGAGAGTTCGGATTTTTTCCGTTGCTTCCAGCCCATCGACCAATGGCATACGGATGTCCATCAGTACGACATCGGGGCAGAGTTCGCGCACCGCGTTAATCGCCTCGACGCCATTTGCGGCCTCGCCCATCACGGCAATGTCGGGTTGAGCGTTCAGGATGACCCGAAAGCCGCTGCGCACCAGTTCCTGGTCGTCTGCCACAAACACCCGGATGGGGTTGTCGGGGCTGAACCTTTGCGGAGGGGAAGTCTGTTCCTCGCTCATAGCGGCAACACCGCCCTCACCACGTATTCGCTGCTGGTTTCGTCAATGGCGGCCTCGCAGTTGCCTCCCAGCGCATGGGCGCGCTCGCTCATCCCTTCCAGGCCGTGCCCGGAAGTCGGTGTCGTGCCCTTGTTCTCGTGTGCTGCTGTGGTGTGCGCTGCTGTGGTGTCGTGCGCTGCGTCGTGCGCTGTTGTGGTGTGCGCCGTGTCCTTGTGCCCCGAATGTTTCTCCTGTTCGGGCAGTGGTTTCAGCCCGTCGTTGCGCACCTCGATGTCAAGCACCGCCATGGTCGCGGTGAGGGTCACGCTGACGGTGGTCGGCGCGTGCGCGTGGCGCAACACGTTGGTGAGCGATTCTTCGATGATACGATAGGCGGCAATGTCAACCGCCAGCGGCAAGGTCTCCAGACCGTGTTCGTCTTCGTGTACGGTCAGCGATACCGGCAAGCCATTGTGCGCGAAGTCAGCAATCAGTTCCTGCACGTTTCGCAGGCTGGCCTGTGGGTTCAGCGGAGCGTTTTCCGCCGCGTTGCCACTGCGCAGGACACCCACGACCTGGCGCAGCTCGTCCAGCGACCGTTTTGCCGTAGCGCGAATTCCGGTCACGGCCCGACGCGCCGCCTCCTCATCGCTACCTACCACCGCTTCGGCGGCGCCGGCTTGTACGGCAATGGCTGCCAGAGAGTGGGCCGTGATGTCATGCAGCTCGCGAGCAATGCTCAGACGCTCCTCTTCAGCGCGACGGGCGATTTCAGCCTCGCGAGCGTGTTCGCGTTCCTCGGCTTCGTGCGCCGCCGCGACAATGTATTCCTGGTGCAGACGTGTCATCCGCCCCAGAGCCGCAACTGCTACCACACAAGCAACGATTTGCAGCATGCTGACGAAGGTACGCCCGCGGGACCGGTTAATGAATTCCAGCGCCAGGCCAGAGCCCGGCGGCTCTCCCTCGCCCTGCCCGCCAGTCCAGGCGCCCGCGCCGTCGCGACCGTCGCTTGAATTGCGCGGTTCAAAGGCAGCATCCGGCGGCACGCCGGGCGTTGCTTCGGGCGTTACGCCGGGCGTCACCCCGGGTTCACCCTTGCCCGTACCGTCTGTGCCGCGTTCTGGCGACGGAGAGATTTGCGACTGGGACAGTATCACGCGCGGTTTGACCATCGGCGCGAACTGGTTCACGCCCACCAACACACAGACGACCGCAATCGTGCAGACCACCAGACCTTCGGTACGCTCGCGCCGACCCACCGAATACAGCGCAATGAGCGGAGCGATGAAGGTCAGCAGGGGGTCGTGCGTCCAAAGCGACGTCGCACACTGTGCGGCCGTCACCGCCGCCAACGTCGCAATGGGCGCGCGCCGCCTCCACACCAGCGGCACAAAACAAGCCGCCACCAGCAGCGCCGACACAATCACGGAACGCTGATGAAAGCCGGTCGCGATTTCCAGTCCATCGGTATTGATATGCAGCATAACCCTTGACGCCAGCTGCGCCGCAAACAGCTGTGCCCAGGTCACCAGCGTCAACACAACCGGAATCCCGATATCAAACAGGGGCCGGTGGGCTTTGCATACGGCCACGAACCAATCGTTCAGACCGCGCAACTGCCGCTCGCCCTTATCCGCCCAATGTCCCTGAAATTTGCTATGTTCCCCGTGTGCGTCCATGAAACCATCATAGCCCATGCTTTCGGACACGCCATACCGCGCCCGCCGTATTTCTCCCCATAAAGTAGACCAGCAGAAGTGAGTACTGAGCCTGCCCCCGGCTTTGACCGGGGGTCCATCCCCGCAACTTTGAAGCTGGTATGGACGTACTCACTTCGCCTGTTACTACTTGAAAAGCGCGACAGTATCTAACAAGAAATCCTCTAGCGGACAATCTGTCCCGCCTACAATCAGACTGAGAGCTTCGGGGTAGCGTTTCCGGAATTCCAGAGAGCCACCCAGCCCTTTGATACGTCCACTTTTAACCTCGATGGCCGTCAGACCCAATCCTTTGCGAATGACGAAATCGACTTCCTTGCCCCTGTCGCGCCAGTAAAACACCTCGAAGCCTTCAACGGCGCCACGCGCCAACAACCGCGCGCCAACGGCGCTTTCCACCAGATGGCCCCGCATTGCGAAATCCTCACGAAGGAGTAGGCGAGCCGAACCCAAGGCATAGGTCATTAGCGCTGTATCATAAGCCATTAAACGAGGGGAACTGTTGCGA
>JAIRWZ010000043.1 GCA_031268615.1 Actinomycetes bacterium
GAGGTGTATTTGCTGGTAAGCGCGTCCACGTCTGAAAAAGTGATCGATACCATATTGAGTAATTACGCTTTTATGAACGTGTACAGCCTGATTATCACTAAAATTGACGAAACGCCCACAAACGGAACGGTTCAATTGGAAATTACCGGAATTGCGCCCTACAAGGGCTGACGGCGATTGGCAGAGGCGGCGACACCGTGACAGAAGCGGCAGATAGCAGAGCGAAAGCGAAGGCGGGAGCGGGAGCGAAAGCGGGAGCAGGAGCGGACAAGAGCGCGGCGACCGTACCTGACGGGAGTCTGAACCCCTTGGCGGCACGGCGTGACGCATTGGCGGCGCTGATGGCCGAGGGCAGACAGGCGTACGCTTCCGGTTATGCGCCGGACGATGACGCTCGCAGCGGCGCTTTGCGCGCGCGCTATGAGAGCCTGGGCGCGGGCGAGCGTGCCGATGATATCATCGCTGTAGCTGGCCGTATCGTCGCCATCCGCGATCAGGGCAAGCTGGCCTTTTTCGTCATTCGTGACAACGAGGGCGAACTGCAACTCTTCGTGCGACGGGACGTGCTGAACGAGGCGGCAGCGAGTGGCGTGGAGGCCGATGGTGGCGAAGCGGCGGATGTGGCGGCAGACGCGGCGGATGTGGCGGCAGACGAAAAAACTGCCTTCGACCGCGCCAAAGACCTGCATGTCGGCGACTGGATTTGGGCGCGTGGCCCCGTCATGCGCACACGACGGGGCGAGCTGTCCGTTGAACCGAGCGAAATTGTTCTGCTGTCCAAATCGCTGCGCCCCCTGCCCGAAAAGTTTCACGGCCTGTCCGATACCGACCTGCGTTATCGCCAGCGCTATGTTGACTTGATTGCTAATCCCGAGGTGCGACGGGTCTTTGAGCAGCGCTCCGCAATAGTCGCCGCGATTCGCGCCTACCTGACCGCAGCCGGTTATCTGGAAGTCGAAACCCCCATGCTGCACCCCATCCCCGGCGGCGCGACGGCGCGACCCTTTGTCACGCACCACAACGCACTGGATACCGACCTGTACCTGCGCATTGCGCCGGAACTGTACCTGAAACGACTGCTGGTCGGTGGCTTTGAACGGGTCTTCGAAATCAACCGGTCATTTCGCAACGAAGGTATCGACACGCGACACAACCCCGAATTCACCATGCTGGAAGCCTACCAAGCCTACGGCAGCATGCAGTCAATGATGGAATTGACCGAGGGAATCATAGTGAGTACGTCCACAACAGTGTTGGGCACAACACTGGTCAACTACCAGGGTACAGAAGTCGAATTAGGAGATGGATTCACGGTCGCTACGATGTCGGATTTAGTGTCGGCGTCAGTCGGACGTCCGGTATCCGTTCATTCATCGGTCGAAGAGCTGCGTGGCTTATGCAGCGAACACAGCATTAAGGTTGAACAGGCCTGGGGCAGCGGCAAACTGCTGGCCGAACTGTTCGACGAGCTGGTCGAGAAAACGCTGATACAGCCGACCTTTGTGACCCAGTACCCCGCTGAAATCTCTCCCCTGTCAAGACGCAACGACGACGACCCCGCCTACACTGACCGTTTTGAACTGTTTATTACGGGCCGTGAGTTTGCCAATGCCTTCAGCGAGCTGAACGACCCACTGGACCAGCGCGCGCGCTTTGAGGCGCAGGCCGCAGCGCGTGACGCCGGAGACGACGAGGCGATGTACATAGACGAGGACTACCTGCGCGCGCAGGAATACGGTATGCCCCCGGCCGGTGGCATGGGTCTGGGAATAGATCGCCTGGTCATGCTGCTGACTGACAGCGCATCAATCCGCGACGTCCTGCTCTTCCCCCAACTAAAACCCGAAGGATAACGCTGTAGCATAGAAGTGAGTACGTCCATTAAGGGCCCGGTATCCGTTGCGGCAGCCTTTCTCACGTTGCTATTTTTCTTCGCGAGTAGTAGCCTGCAGAATACAACACCCGATTGCCCACTGAAAACGCCGGTAAGTTGGCAAGCCAACGTACCCTACAGAGTGGCTGACAAGTGTGCCTGTGCGATTACTGCTTGACCGTAGGATATTGCGCCATCGTTGACGGGCAACTGTTCACCGACCAGAACCCGCATACCCTTCGTTTCCAGAATTTCCCGCGCACCCGACAGCACCAGCCGGTTCATAAACACACCCCCACCTACAGCAACTGTGTCGCGATTAGTGGCGCGAGCGGCCTTTGTGCAAATGTCGCCAATCATGATGACCACGCTGTCATGAAAGCGGCGAGCCAGTTCAGCTGTCGTCAGTTCACAATCCACGTCATGTTCCATCGCGTTCAAGTCGTCCAGCAAGGCACGAATGACCGGTTCAGGGTCAATAATGACCGACGGTTGCCCACTGACAGGCTCGCCGCTGGAATGGACGTACTCACTCAAACCAAAGCGATACTGCGGGGGGGAGGCAGGTTTGGCATGCAGCGGCGCGGACGCCGCTTCCAGCATCATCGCCGGGGAACCCTCGAACGCCGCGTCATCGGCCACGCCTAAGAGCGAGGCGACCGCGTCAAATAACCGCCCCATTGAGGAACACAGCGGCGAGTTCAGCCCCTTGCTCACCATGGCGCGAATCGTTTCCCCTTCGTGCGGCTCCAGCCGCCGCAGCAGCGAAGCCGCCCCGGAATGTTCCGACAGCCCGTAGTCCAGCAACAAGGAAAACATGGTGCGTAGCGGGCGTTTTACCGCACCGGCGCCACCCGGCAGACGAAATGACCGCAGGCTGGCGTAACGTTCAAAATCGGGTTGCGCCGCGGCAGCCAGCAGTACCTCGCCACCCCAGATTGTCCCGTCCGTCCCATAGCCCGTGCCGTCGAAGGCCAGACCGATGACCGGCCCGTATTCACCCTGCTCTGCCGCCGCAGCCACCACATGCGCGTGATGATGTTGCACGCCGACCGCGCGCAGGGGATGGGTGGTCATAGCCGTTTCCTCTTCCTGCACCTTCGCCCATTTTGTCGAAAGATATTCGGGATGCAAATCATAGGCTATCGCTTCCGGCTGTATGCGAAACAGGCGCTCGTAGCGACTGATAGTATCCGCAAAAACCATCAGCGTTTCGACATTTTCCAAATCCCCAATATGCTGCGAAACAAAGGCTTCACCGCCATCCAAAAGGGTAAAGGTATTTTTCTGCTCTGACCCTGTGGCCAGAATTGGAATCGGGGCTGGCGCCTCTGCCTCTGCCTCTGCGTCCGGTGTCGCGTCCGCGTCAGACGCAGGCTGCCGGTCCGGGGGACGCACCGGCAGGGGCTGGGGCGCGTAGCCCCTGGCACGCCGCACCATGGACAGGCGACCATCCACCACACGCACGACACTGTCATCGTAGCGCTCGGAAATGGGCCGGTCATGCAGCAAAAACACATCAGCAATAGGAGCGAGTACGTCCAGCGCCCGCGCGTTATCCGTCACAATCGGCTCTTCGCTCAAATTCCCGCTCGTCATGACCAGCGGGCCGTAGAATTCTTCCAGCAACAGTTCATGCAAAGGTGTGTAGGGCAACATCACCCCCAACTCTGCCATGCCCGGCGCAACCGACAGCGCCAGCTCCGCTCCTTCGATATTGCTTCGGCGTCGAGCCAGTACGATGGGGCGCACGCTGCCGGTCAGCAGATGACGTTCCGCGTCATTCAGTTCAACATATCGTTCAGCCTGTTCCAGATTGGCAAACATCACGGCCAGCGGCTTGCCCCAGCGATGTTTGCGCTCGCGCAGACGCCGTACCGTAGTCTCGCTGCGCGCGTTGCAGGCCAGCTGAAAGCCGCCCAATCCCTTCACCGCGACAATCAGGCCGCGCGACAGCGCTTCGGCTGCCTCGATGATAATCGAGTTGCTGCGCGCCGCCTCGTCTGCTACATCACGATGTCGTGGCGCCATGGACGCACTCACTTCATCGCGCGCTGTCCAGGCCCAGTCCCCGTGCTGCCCGTCATTCAGATACAGCCGCGGGCCGCATTCCCAACAGGCATCGGGCTGCGCGTGAAAACGACGGTTGGTCGGGTCGGCATATTCAGCCGCGCACGCTTTGCACATTTTGAAATCGGCCATGGTCGTCAGCGGTCGGTCGTAGGGAATATCGCGGATAATGGTGAAGCGCGGGCCGCAATCGGTGCAGTTTATGAAGGGGTAGCGGTAGCGCCGGTCGTCGGGGTCGAACAGTTCGCGCCGACAGTTCGCGCAGGTCGCCAAGTCGGGCGAAATAAAGGTGCGCGCGCCTTCCTCGATTTTCGAGGCACGAATCTCAAACGTATCAAAACCGCCGGGTTCGGCAGCGCTGACCTTCACGTTTTCAATCCGTGACGCGGGAGGCGCCTTGGCTTCCAGCATGGCAGGGAACGAATCGACCAGCGCGTCCGGCCCTTCAACGTGGATATGCACGCCGTCGCTGGCGTTCAGAACCCAGCCACGCAGCGACAGCTCGCCCGCCAGCCCGTACACAAAGGGGCGGAAACCGACCCCTTGCACCACCCCCGTCACGTCAACCTTAATCGCTTTCATGCCTTCATTGTACCCCACTGGCAGGTCCGGGCCGCGTTACGATACACCAACAATCCACGCCTTGAACAGCGCGGCCCCAACGATGAGCAAGCCCCCGGCAACCAGCGCAATCGCGCCGGGCAACAGCAGGTCGCGCACGCGAGACACGCTGCGGTCGAAACGGCGAAACAGTCCCACAATGACCAGCATTAACAGACCGAAGGTAATAATGATGGCGAGTGCGTCCACACCTGCCAGCAGTGGTCCCACCAGCGGGCCCAGTCCGTAGACGACAGCGATAAGCAGCAGAACCGACAGTGCGACAATGCCGATTGGTTTGGGCGTGCTGACGACTCGTTTTTCTGTGGCCTGTGTTGCCAGACTGCCGACCAGCATTACGTAGACAATCACTGCCAGTGTAGTGCCAACGGCCAGCCCGGTCAGCAAACGCAGAAAATTGGTGGTGGGTCGCCAACCCAAGTAGGAAGAGAAACCGTCATAGGCCATCGCGGACAGCGCGGCTGCGGCAAACAACCAAAAGGGCCAGGGCGGAGCGCCAAAGCGCTGACGCGTGCGATATACCAGCAGCAAGGCGGCCAGGGCAGCAATCAGACCCAGGTAGATACCGGTGCAGCGCGCGCAAACAGGCCACTGTAGGCCACCGAACACAAAGCTGCGCTCTGGCAACTGGTGGCAAAGACCGAAGCCCAAGATATGAAGAAATTCCTCGTACATAGCGCCGAACAGTGTAGCACGAGTGCCGACGCCCGGGCAGGGTTGGGCGAGGTTGAACCGGTTAGACTGGATTACGCCGCCCTTCTC
>JAIRWZ010000101.1 GCA_031268615.1 Actinomycetes bacterium
TGACGACGCTGGCTCCGGTCGGCGTGGCCTTGAGATAGGAGATAACCACGCCAATAAAAAAGCACACAACGGATACCACAGCAGAGCAAATCGTCACACTGCGAAACGTTTTGCAAAGCCGCATGGAGGTGAGCGCCGGGAAGATAATAAGGCTTGAAATGAGGAGCGCTCCCATCATCCGCATGCCTAACACGATGGTAATTGCGGTCAGAAAGGCTATCAACATGTTGTAAAGTTCGGTTTTCACGCCTGTTGCCTTCGCGAAGTTTTCATCGAAGGTGACGGCAAATATTTTGTTATAGAACAGAATGAACAGCGCCAGCACGACGACGGCAAGGACAATTGACAGCTTGACGTCAGCGGCGCTCATGGCCAGTATCGAGCCGAACAAATAGTTACACACATCCATGTTCATTCCAGTGGTCAGTGAAATGGCAATGACTCCGATGGCAAGTGAGCTGGTCGAGATGAGAGCGATGGCCGCGTCGCCCTTTATGGTGCTGTTTTCGCTGATACGCAAGAGCAGAAATGCTGCCAACACCACAATGGGTATGGACACGGTAAGCGGTGCGGCATTCATTGCGGTGGCAATCGCCAACGTTCCAAACCCGACATGGGACAAGCCGTCTCCGATCATCGAATAGCGCTTCAGCACGAGGCTGACGCCGAGCAGGGCGGCACAAAGCGCGACGAGCAGTCCGATAATTACGGCGCGAACCAGAAAGGTATAGGAAAACATTTCGATGAGAGTGTTAAACATGCGCAGTCTGCTTCCCTTCGGGTAGTTTTGTTTCGGGCTGTTTCGTTTCGTCTACGCCGATAAAGCGCTTGCCGATACTTGATTGTGCGTAGTCGGCGCTGCTGCCGAAAAAGGCCTGCGTGTTTTCCAGATGAAGGATATGACTGGCGTACTTGACGGCACTGTGGATGTCGTGAGACACCACCATGATGGTAAGTCCCTCGTTTTGGTTAATGTCGGCAATCAGGTGGTAGAGTTCCTGCGTCACCACCGGGTCAAGTCCCGCAACCGGTTCATCCAGCAAGAGCAGCTTTTTTGTGGCGCAGAGCGCGCGTGCCAAGAGGACTCGTTGTTGTTGGCCGCCTGATAGTTCGCGGTAGCAACGGTTCCGAAGGTTTTCAATGCCCAGACGTTGGATATTGTCTTCGGCGGCGTGTTTGTCAGCTTTTGAGTAGAACGGAGAGATACCGCGCGCGCCCATACGTCCCGACAACACAACTTCGTAGGCGCTCGCTGGAAAATCTTTCTGTGCGGCGGTTTGCTGGGGAAGGTATCCGATTTCATCGGCATGTAAGTCATCGCCCATCAAAATCCGCCCTGATTGGGGCGCCTTCAGGCGCAGAAGCCCCTTGACGAGGGTACTTTTGCCGGAGCCGTTTTCGCCGACGATACAGAGATAATCGCCGCGGCAGACCTCAAAGTTCAGGTTGCTGACGACGGTGTTACCCTCATAGGCAAAGGAAGCGTTTTGGCAGGTAATGAGCGTCATGAGCTAATCCAGCGCCTCTTTCAATGCTTCTACATTCCCGCTCATCAGGTCGAGGTAGGTTCGCCCTGCCTGAAAATCCTCTTTGCTGATGTTGTGGCAGGCGTGCAACAGACGCACCTTGGCTCCGGTTGCCTCTGCTATGGTGTCGGCCATTTTCTCATTACTCAGTTCGATATGAAATACGACGGGTATTTTTTCCGCGTTAATCTTATCAATCAGGAATTTGACCGTAGCCGCGTTTGCTTCGGTCTCGGTGGAGCAGCCAGGGAAAGCAGCGAAATAGTCCAACCCGTAGGCGTCCGTGAAGTAGCGGAAGGGAAAGCGATCGCCGAAGACGATGGTCTTTCGACTGGCTTCCGCAGTGACCTGCGTAAAGGCTGCGTCCAATTCCTTAAGTTTTGTAAGGTAGGCAACCGTGTTGCTTTGGTAGGTGCCGGCATTTTCCGTATCAAGGGCGCAGAGTGCATCGGAAATCTTTTGCGTGATGAGCATTGCATTGCGCGGGGAAGTCCAGACGTGTTCGTCGTATTCCACTTCTTCCGCTTCTGCGCCGCCTGTCTCGTCTGCTTCCTCCTCTTCTTCCTCCATGCCTTCGACGATTTCTTCTTCACGTACCTCTACACAGTCCATCAGCGTGATGACTTTCATGTGGGAGGTGTCCATAGATTCAAGAACTTCGTTTACCCACTGGTCGGATTCTCCGCCGACATAGACGAAGACATCGCAGTTCTGGATTTTGATGATGTCTTGGGGCGTTGGCTCAAAGCTGTGGCTTTCAGACGCGGGGGGCAAGAGCATGGTCACCTCTGCTTTGTCGCCCACTATCTGGCGGGTAAAGTCATACGGAGGAAAGATGGTAGTGACAACACTAAGTTTTTTGCCGCCGGGTTCCGTTGCGCTTTGGTTGGTGGCAGATTCAGACTGTCCACAGCCCGTCAGCACAAGTGCGAGTAGCAGCATTGCGATAAGCGCTAGTTTGAACAGCGCCTCGGTTGCTGCTTGGGACAGTGATGGTGATTTTCTCATGGGACAGAACCTCCGTATTCCTGGTCTAAGGCTTTTCATGACAGTCTTCGCACATGCCATAAAACACTGTTTTCATGGGATTGATTCTGAAATTATGCGAAGAAAAAACATGCTGTTCGAATTCATCGGCCTCGTTGCATTCGAGGTTGTAGAGCTTGCCGCAACCGTCACACTTCATATGAAGGCTGTCGTTTTGCGGTTCGCTGACGTAGCGATAACAGGCGCTGGGGATACCGTCTATGACCAGTTTGCGCACCCGGCCACTTTTTTCCAGCTTGTCCAGATGGCGATAGATAGTTGTCAGACCGACAGAGATTCCCCTTTTCGCAAAATGGGCGGCAATATTTTCCGGGGTCAGATAGGTATCGGCAACACCGGAAAGATACGCCAGAATAGCCTCACCCTGTCGGGTATGGTACCTGTTTGCTCTTGTCATGTCGTCCACCTCCTGTCGCAATATGAAAATCATTTTCATATTATTGCTTTCCCCTCCACCTGTCAACTAGGTATCGCAAACCTGCCCCGGGAGGAAGTGGGGCGAGAGGGCGGCGCGCGTGGCGGGAGCTGATACGAGCTGTATTGTTGGCGGGTCTGCGTGATATGATGGTGGGCAGCAATTTAGCAGGTGGAACGCATAGCAGCACCTGGGAATGAACAGGCAGCATAACCGCACACAGAAACGCACAGACCAGAAAGGTAACGACGCCGTGAGTACGCTCGATTCCCGATATGACCCAAAGACCATTGAGGCCGACATTCTGGCTTCCTGGCTGGACAGTGGGGCCTTTGCGCAAGCGGTACCTGACGAGACGGCTGCTGGTGTGGACGCGCTCACTCCGCCGTATGTCATCACCATTCCGCCGCCCAATGTCACGGGCTCGCTGCACATGGGGCATGCGCTGAACAACACGCTGCAAGACGTGTTGATTCGCAAGAACCGCATGACGGGGCGGCCAACGCGCTGGATTGTTGGGACCGACCATGCCGGCATTGCGACGCAGAACAAGGTCGAGCAAAAGCTGGCGCGCGAGGGCAAGACGCGCTATGACGTGGGGCGCGAGGCCTTCATCGACGCCTGTTGGGAGTGGCGGCGCGAACACGGTGGGCGCATTATCGGCCAGCTGAAGGCGATGGGCTGCTCGTGCGACTTTGATGATGAATGGTTTACGATGAACGAATCCTACCAGCGTGCGGTGCGCGAGGTGTTCGTTGACTGGTACAACAAAGGGCTGATTTATCGCGGCAATCGTATCATCAACTGGTGCCCGCGCTGTACGACCGCGCTGTCCGATATCGAGGTCGAACACGAGGACAAACCCGGCAAACTGTGGCATATCCGCTATCCCCTGGTGGGCGCGCGACCGGACGCTGGCGGCTTTGTCTCCGGCGCCGACGCTGACCCCGACCACATCGTCATCGCCACGACGCGACCGGAGACCATGCTGGGAGACGTCGCCGTGGCCGTCCACCCCGACGACGAACGCTACGCTGACCTCATCGGCAGCGTCGTGCTGCTGCCCTTGACCAATCGCGCTATCCCCATCATCGCCGACCCCTACGTGGACCCGGCGTTTGGCACGGGTGCGGTGAAAATCACCCCGGCTCACGACGCGAACGACTTTGAAGTCGGTCAGCGCCACAATCTGGAACAAATCAACATCCTGAACCCTGACGCCACCATCAACGAACAGGGTGGCGTGTACGCGGGTCTGGACCGTTACGCTGCGCGCGCAGAAATCCTGCGCGACCTGCAGGAAGGTGGCTATCTGGCCGCCACCGACGACCACGACCATGCTGTGGGGGTTTGCTATCGCTGCGCCACCGAAATCGAACCCTGGCTGTCCGAGCAATGGTTCGTCGATATGAAACCCCTGGCCGCGCCCGCCATTGCCGCCGTCCGCGACGGCCGCGTCCGTTTCCACCCTGCGCGTTGGGCCGACGTCTACTTCCATTGGATGGAAAATATTCGTGACTGGTGCATTTCGCGGCAACTGTGGTGGGGGCACCGCATTCCGGTCTTTTATTGCGACAGCTGTGGTTGGGTGAGCGCGTCCATACATGACATAACGACCTGTCCTGAATGTGGCGCTGCCGTCCGGCAAGACGAGGACGTGCTGGACACTTGGTTTTCGTCACAGCTGTGGCCTTTTGCGACGATGGGCTGGCCTGCGGGAACGGCAGACGCTTTGCCCCCGGCGGGTACGGGTGAGCTGGCCGGAACGGAAACCGCGCAGCTGCCGGTTGTCAAGGTAGACGGGGACAAGCGCAATCGCGAGCTGGACTATTTCTATCCAACCAGCGCCTTGTCCACGGCGCGCGATATCCTGTTTCTGTGGGTGGCCCGCATGATTGTGAGCGGCCTGTATTTCTTAGACGAGGTGCCTTTCGCTGACGTGATTATCCACCCGACGGTATTCAACAAAGAGGGTAAGCGGATGAGCAAGTCGCTGGGCACGGGTATCGACCCGTTGGACTTAATGGAAGACTATGGCGCTGATGGTATGCGTTTTGGGTTGATGCTGCAGGTCACGGGTGTGCAGGATTTGAAATTCGATGAAGACAAGCTGCTGTCGAGCAGAAACTTTGCCAATAAGATATGGAATGCCGCCCGCTTCGTGCTGATGAATGTGGATGACATAGGTCTGCAAGTTGTTCCTGCAATCTGTCCCAAGCCTGTCCAGCTGGCAGACCGCTGGATTCTGTCGCGGTTGGCAGGGCTGGCTGGCAAGGTGAGTGATGGCATCGACGGCTTTGAGTTCGGCGAGGTAGCGCGTCTGCTCTATGACTTTTTCTGGAACGAGTTCTGCGACTGGTATATCGAGTTGGCAAAAGCACGGCTGAACGGGTCGGCTGAACAGCGCGCAGAAGTCCAGCAGGTACTGCTGTACACCTTGGACCAGTCCTTGCGTTTATTACACCCGATTATGCCCTTCATTACCGAAGAGATTTGGCGCAAGCTGCCGCTGGACCGCTCTGCGGATGGCGCTATGCTCTTGCGTGCCGCCTGGCCCGATACTGAAGCCTTGGCAGCGGCTTGGGATGACCCGGACGCGGAGCGCCGTATTGAGTTACTGAAGGCGGTGGTTTCCGGTGTACGCAATCCGCGTTCTCGGTACGGCTTGAGTCCGAAAGAGCCGCTGACTGCGGTGGTCAAGGTAGCTGCCGCCGATGATGAGGCGGTGCTGTGCGAGCTGGCAGAACAAATCAAGGCTCTTGCGACAGTGTCCCGGCTGACAGTAGGCAGGGACAGCAGCAGACCCTCCCATGCGGCGGTGACAGTAGCGGCAGGTCTGGAAATATACGTCCCACTGGAGGGCTTGGTAGACTTTGCGACGGAGGCGAAACGGCTGACGAAAACCCGCGACAAGCAGGCGACTGACCTTGCAAAGCTGGAAAAGAAACTGTCCAATCCGGGATTTTTGGAAAAAGCCGCCCCGGAAGTGATAGAAAAAGACCGCGCTCGTGCTGCAGAGCTGGCAGAAGCGGTCAGCGCACTGGACGTTCAGCTACAGGAAATTTCGTAGGGGACGCCTTTCGCCCAGAGGACGATTGGCGTCAGTCAGACGGACAGCAACCCAACCTCCGGCTGTGTTGCTGTCCCTACAACGGTACGGCATAGGGTATGACAGGAAACACGCACAACATAAACCCCTCTCTGGAAAACGTTGCGGCGGTGTGCGAGGCGGCCGGCAATCCGCAGCGCTCCTTCGCCGTCGTGCAGGTGGCCGGTACCAATGGCAAGACCTCGACGGCACGCCTCATCAGTGCCTTGTTGCGCGAGGAAGGACTGCGCACGGGACTCTACACCAGCCCAGAGCTGATGGATGAGACCGAGCGAATTGTCATCGACGGCACCCCGATTACCCGCAACCGTCTGGACGGTAGTCTGGCGACAGCGTGCGATGTCGCCGCTGACATTGGCATTACGCTGACGGAATTCGAACGCTACACGGTCGCCTGTTTTCTCGCCCTGCGCGCTGCTGCGGTTGACTTTGCCGTATTGGAAGTAGGGCTGGGTGGCAAGTGGGACGCGACCAGCGTAGCGCGACCAGCCGTAGCCGTCATTACCGGCATTGCGTTGGACCACACACAACTTCTGGGTGACACCGTCGAAGAAATCGCGGCTGACAAAGCGCATATCATCAAGCCCGGCGCGACGGTAGTCTTGGGGGAAAGTGTGAGCGCTACCGCGCCCATTTTCTGCGACCGCGCCCGACAGATGGGAGCGCCAATATACGCGGTAGTCGGCGCTGATGAAACTTTTTACGGTGGGCTTGACCCGGTATCCCGGTCCTTGCAGCCTGCCGCAAGCTGCACCAAGCAATCTACTGGCCCTGAGGGAGATTCCGGCTTGAAGGCCGGAATGACCGACACCGCAACCTCCTATTCGGTGACAATAAGCTCTCCGTTTCTGACCACTTTTACCGTCACAACCCCTCACGCACGCTATGATGACCTGACACTACACGCCCCCGCCTACCAAGCCAGTAACGCCGCCACCGCCATCACCGCCGTCGAAGCCGTGCTGGGTCGCGCCCTGAACCCGGCAGCAGTGCGCGCCGCCTGCGCCACGACCACTTTTCCTGGACGCTTCGAACTCATTCGAAAGCAACCCCCGCTCATCTTTGACGGCGCGCACAACCCGCAGGCGGTCCAGCTGCTTGCCGCACAGGTCAGACAGCTTCCGTATCAGCCAACTATTGCCCTGGGTGTGTTGGCAGACAAGGACGTCAACGGGATTGTGGACGCACTCACCCCCCTCAACTGCCCCTTTATCCCCCTCACGCCCCCCAGCCCCCGCGCCCTACCCGCCCTGGAACTGGCACAGGTCATAAAAAGACGGGGAGGAACCGTAGAAAGACCTCCGACAGAATCCACCCTGAAAGAGGCAGCTACCCAACCGCTGCTCATCACCGGTAGTCTGACCCTGTATCCTCTGATTCATCTCCATATTAGTTAGAATGTGCCAATTTGTGACAACGCGAAAACGTATCAGTGGAAGGGTTTGATATACTGAAAGAGTTCGAAGACGTGAATTATGAGCAATAAGGAATGAGTGATAATGACCTTTCCAACAAAAGGTGTTTTTTGGGGAATCGCCTTTGAAGAATCTCTCCATCGTGTGGGGCCGCAAAGCGATTTCATCTATCCCTGCAGTCTACCCGGACGGCCCGTTGCCAAGTCATTAGGAGGGCGCAGCTCCAAAAAGAATAGGCGTAGCACCGCAAAATCGCCTGTCCTGAAATGAAGGGGTATCGACCACGATTACTTGTTGTTTTGGGACCGAACGGTTCAGGGAAATCCTCAATCTTTTCCGAACTACTGACGGTTTATACGTCTTCTGGTCTGGAGTTCTTCAATCCTGATATCGTGGGAAAGGTCTATTTTTCTGACGTTTCGAATGACATTGAACGGTCGAAACGAGCAATACTTTGGTGTGGCCGACAACAAAAACGATGTCTTGCAAATCGGTGTTCGTTCGGGCTGGAAACGGTTGGAGCCAGCATTGGTTCTTTGCGAATAGTTCAACGTGCGCGTAATGCTGACTATTATATTGAGTTACTTTTTGTATCGACAGAAAGTCCCGAAATCAACCTGCGGCGCATTGCGGAACGGGTTGAACGAGGTGGGCATTGGGTTGAACCAGAAACAGTAAAAAGGCGGTATCGTCAGGTTATGGAACGCTTGCCGGAATACTTATTTCTGGCAGATGAAATCACTGTTGTGGATAACTCACGGGATGGCGTGGGAAGAGCGCGCGCTCTACTGCGAAAAGATTGCGACGGGGTAACGATTACCGCTGACGGCCAAGGTGTCGGCTGGTTGCAAAAATACTTGCCCGGATACTTTTAGCGCCAATGCCCTTTCAGGTGCGCGGACTTTGAAGTAAGAGTTAGTCGCCCTGAGATATTGGCTCCCGCAGACTTTATGGCGAGGTAGTAAAGGGGTGAGTACGTCCAGACCTGCATGAATGGACGCGCTCGCTCATTTTCAAATAGCAGCCACTCAAGCGCTGCTTATTTACTGGTAGTCTGGCGCTGTATCCTCTGATTGTTGCGGTTGCTGCCTGTCGGTGGCTCTTGGGTATTGCAGCAAAGAGGAAACATCAACATTTAGCGCAATCGCGATATTGAGGAGCGTTTTCATACTGGGCGCTCGTACTCCCTGTTCAATGTAGCCGATGGACACACGATCCAGCCCCACTTTTTGGGCGAGTGCTTCTTGTGACAGTTTCCGACACTTCCGGACAGACTGAATCTGTGCGCCCAGTTGACGTAAAAATAGCTTGTAATCGCAATCCTGAATCATAGCTAAAACATAAACTACCAGTTAGCAAACAACCACTAACAATCAGTTTGCAAAGTCCCGCGTAGTGAGTTATTATGCTAACTAATAGTTAGCATTAGTGTGACACTTGCGAGAGAAAGGGGAGTAGTATGCGAAGGGCTGCAGTTATTGTTTTGATGTGTGTCTGTTTGCTCTTATCATTAGCAGCGACTGCTCATGCTGCGGGTAAGACCGTCCCTATGAGTTTCGGCGTAGGCAACGTAGCAGTCGCAAAAACCATTCGTTAGCGGAACCATAAAAATCGAAATGACCCATACGGCATTTGACGCGAAAAGAACGACGACGGTTGGGGGTTTGAGCTGGTAAGGAAGGCAGCGCACTAGTCGCAATGTCTAGCTTGAGCCAGTCAACTGTTGGAAATTTGTAAATTTATAGGGAAAGGAAAGGCATAAAGTGATGAAACATTCAAAAATAATTGTGGGCATTCTTCTTCTGATGGTATTTTTCATAATTCCTGCCAGCGGATACGCACATGATGTTTCCGGGACAAAGAAAACAACAGCCGTGGCCGGGACGGTAAAGAATTGGAAATGGACTATCAAAAATCACCGAATAGGCGGATATGCGTCTGGACAGAATCAGGGTAACGCCCACCCTATGCAAATTCGCATGCAAGCTTATCGAAATATCGGCATTACACTTTCTTGGTCAACGTATGCAACAATTCAAGCAGGAAAAACAGGAAAAACAGCAGTACGATTAGGCTGCAAAGCGCCTTGGACTTTTGGCAACCATCCGTTTCGTGCATGGATTAACCCAGCGGCGGCACTATCGCCGTGGACTGGATACGCAAACGCAGTCCAAACAAATTTCTAAGTTGTTTTAATAGGTTATATAGAGCTATAGTGTGGAGTGCGTCTGTGCTGCAAAAGATGGACGCACTTCGGTGAAGAATGTAGCAGGGAAATTTTCGAGAGAGGATGGGTGTACAAAAAATGCCTTTTAGAAAACTTGCTGTCAATAGTTTACGGACTTTTGCAATTCAGGGGATAGTGCTTGTGATTGCTTTGCCTTTTGTCGCAATATCACTTAGCACTATGTTTCCTGTGGCTCTTGTTGGGCCGATTGTATATGTATTCCTTGGCTACAAGTTCCTGTACCCTCTTCCAAAGTATAATTGGCTTTCAGTGATGAGCCTACTGATATTTTTTGGGCTACTTTTTGGTGTCTATTACATCGTAGGCCCTATCCCCGGCAACGATGAGGGTTTTTTTACTGGTATTAATTCACCCACTGGTCTTGTGCTTCTGTTTAACTATCAGGCAACCATGTTGGTTATTACGGTGGTTGCGTATTTTGATGCTTTTTTAAATTTTCTCGCGGGGAATAGCTCGTTTATTCCTAAGGATTTTTTTGGAAATGATCTTCCATTTATGACATATAT
>JAIRWZ010000143.1 GCA_031268615.1 Actinomycetes bacterium
TGACCAACTGACGGCTGCGGGTATTGACCTGCATATTCAGATTGTTCTGGTTCCTGGGCTGAATGACGCAGACGTGCTGGACGATACCCTGCGTTGGTTGGCGCACCCTGCGCGTCGCCAGCATATTGCAAGCGTGGGCATTGTGCCGGTTGCCTATACCGACCATAGTCCCGCCGACCAGCCACGGCGCTCCTTCAATGATGAAGAGTCTGCGCGTGCGGTCATCGCTCAGGTACAACGCGAGCAATTTCGTCAACGCGAGGAAACGGGACAGACCTGGGTGCATCTGGCCGATGAGTTTTACGTATATGCCAACGCGCCCTTTCCGACGATTGAATGGTATGACGATTTTCCGCAGTACGAAAATGGTATCGGCATTATATTGAACTTCGTCGCCGATGTGCGCGAGCAGTATGATGAACTGCGCGCCGCCATTTGGCAGCTGCCCGCGGGCCACGACGCCGTCACTTTGATGTGCGGAGAGCTGGCGCGTGACACGATGCTGGGTACCTTGTCCGCGCTGGAGGCCGGAGGTCGCATTCGACTGCTGCCGGTGCGCAATCGTTTCTTCGGGGGCAACGTCAGCGTGACCGCTCTGTTGGCGGCGCAAGACGTATTGCATGCTTGCGTCTATGATAGCGAAGCGCTGCGCCGGAAATCTGAACATTCCACCATCTATGTGGTGCCTGACGCGCTCTTCAACTCTGAAGGCGTTTCGCTGGATGACTGGACCCGCGACGAGTTGTTAGACCGCGCCGGCGCTGCGGGTCTGGATATGCGGCTTTACGACACGTCGGTAACGGGATTCTTATCCGTTCTGCGCGCGCTGAACCGCGGGGATGAGGAGGCCCGACCATGAACCAGTCGTATTTGCCCGTTGTCGCTGTCATTGGAAGACCCAATGTGGGCAAGTCCTCTTTTGTCAATCGCATGAGCGGGCGCGCCGATGCCATCGTGGACCCAAGCAGTGGCGTGACGCGGGACCGCTCCTATCATGAGGCCGAATGGAACGGTCGTCACTTTATGCTCATCGACACCGGTGGGGTAGAGCTGTCGCGCGATGATACCTTTCAGGCTTCCATCCGGGCACAAGCCGAAGTCGCCACCCGGCAAGCTGACCTCATCGTCTTGTTGGTAGACGGAAAAGCAGGTCTGGTCCAGGACGATGAGGAACTTGCCCGTCTGGTCAAACGCGCCGACCATTCGGTTCCCGTTTTTCTGGTCGTGAACAAAGTGGACACGCCCAACAGCGAATCAGAAATCTGGCCGTTTTTCGCGCTGGGCCTGGGCGAGCCTTGGGCGCTGTCGGCCACGCACGGCACCGGTACGGGAGACCTGCTGGACGCTTTGGTGGACGCGCTTCCTCAAATGCACAATGAATCCCCACCGGACGAGGTGCGCGAAGCTATCAAAGTTGCCATCATTGGTCGTCCCAATGCCGGGAAATCTTCGCTGGTAAACCGTCTTTCCCGCGCTGACCGCGCTATTGTCAGCGACCTTGCTGGCACGACGCGCGACGCCATCGACACTCACGTCAGCTTTGACGAACGGGACTATGTGTTGATAGATACCGCCGGCCTGCGCCGCAAATCGCTCATCGATTCTGACGTTGAATACTACGGCTTCGTGCGGGCCATGCGCGCTATTGACCGCTGCGATGTGGCCTTGCTGGTTGTCGATGCTCCGGTGGGCCTGACCGACCAGGACCAGCGCATTGCTTCGTATGCTACCCAGCGTGGCTGTGCCCTGGTAGTCCTGCTGAATAAATGGGATTTGATGAAGGCAGAGCCCGGCGCAGAGGCAGATACCCTCGACGACAGGGCAGAAAGCCGTGAGACCTTGCTGCAGCGTACCACCGACCGATTAGGCCATGTCAGCTGGGCAGAAATCCTGCGTATCAGCGCGCTGAACGGCCACAATACGCACAAAGTGATGGAAGCTGTGACGCTGGCCTACGAGCATTATATCGCACAAATCCCGACTTCTGCGCTGAATCGTCTGCTGACCCAGCTGCGGGAATTCGGTCACGCTCCCGCGCAGGGCACGCACCGTCTGCGCCTGAACTACGTGACACAAACGCACACCGCACCGCCGGGCTTTACGTTTTTTTGCAATATGCCCCAATTAGTTGATGACAACTTTCGCCGGTATCTGGAAAATCGTTTGCGCGAAGCCTTCGATTTGCGCGGGACGCCCCTTACGCTGAAGTTCAAGAAGAAGGGCAGCTGACCACCGTGCTTGTGACAATGGCGCTGTCCCTACCCCTGTCCGTACCCGTGCCCGTCAGCTTTCTTGCCGTAGCGCTCGCCGGGTATCTGTTTGGCGCCATCCCGACTTCGTTCATCGTCGGCAAACTGTGCTTTCATCTGGATTTGCGCCAGCATGGTTCCGGCAACCTTGGCGCCACCAACGCCTTCAGAGTTCTGGGACCGACGGCAGGTCTGGCGGTCGCCCTCATCGACGTCGCGAAAGGCGCGCTGCCGGTCCTTGCGGCCCACTCTCTGCTGCCGCTTCCCGCCGCCGCTGGCGTCAGCCCACAGCTGCGCGGCTGGCTCATGCTTATCGCGGGTCTGGCCGCTATCACTGGCCACGCCTTCTCTCCCTACATCGGTTTTCACGGCGGCAAATCCATTGCCACGTCAGCCGGCGTCATGCTCGCGATGGTGCCGCTGGTGTTCGCTATTGAACTGGCCTGTTTCCTCGCAGTTGTCGCCGTGACCCGCTACGTGTCAGTGGGGTCTCTCACCGTGGCAATCCTCTTTCCGGTATGGACGTTCTCACTCCGAAAGCCCCTTCCTTTCAGCCTGTTCGCCATTGCCGCGGCGGTCCTGGTTGTCTGGCTACATCGTGCTAATATAGAACGGTTGAGGCAGGGGACCGAACCAAAATTTTCATTCCACAGGGGAGGCAAGCAATGACACATACTGCGGTCATCGGTGCAGGTAGTTGGGGTACGGCGATTGCCTGGCTGCTGGATGGCAAAGGCGGTGACGTGCGGCTCTGGGCCCGCGAACCCGAAATCGCCGAGGGTATCAATCGCAGTCATCACAATCCTGTGTATCTGTCCGATGTTGAGATGAGTGAGCGCGTCCATGCCAGCGCGTCGATTGCCGAGGTGCTGGACGGCGCGGGCTCAATCGTTATGGTGACGCCGAGTGTGGGGGTGCGCTCGACGGCGGAGGCGATGGCGCCGTATGTGGACAGCGAGACGCCGGTCGTTATTTTATCGAAGGGTATCGAGGCGAAAACTTCGCTGCTGATGACTGATATTTTGGGCGAAGTGTTGGGTAACGCCGCGCGTATTGCGGCGTTGAGCGGCCCAAACCATGCCGAAGAAGTCAGCCGGGCGGTGCCGTCGGCAACCGTTGTCGCCTCCACAAGTCCAGAGATGGCCATCTTTTTTCAGGAGCTGTTTGCTACGCCATTTTTCCGTGTCTACACCAATGAGGACGTGATGGGGGTAGAGTTGTGCGGTGCGGGAAAAAACATCATTGCCATAGCCTGCGGTATGTGTGACGGCTTGGGCTACGGAGACAACTCCAAGGCCTCACTGATGACTCGTGGTCTGGCAGAGCTGACGCGGCTGGGCACAGCGGTTGGCGCAAAATCGGCGACCTATAGCGGGCTGGCGGGCATGGGGGACTTGATTGTGACCTGCACATCCCGGCATTCCCGCAACCGTGGCTTGGGCGAGCTGCTGGCCCGGGGCGGCAGCTTGAAAGAGTTTCAGGAGCGCACGAAAATGGTGGCGGAAGGCGCGGTGGCTTGCACCGGTATTTATGAGCTGGCAAACCGCCAGGGCGTAGAGGTGCCAATCACCGAGCTGGTCTATCAGGTTTTGTACAAGGACATGGCGCCCGAACTGGGGGTCAGTATTTTGATGAATCGTCCACAGACAAGCGAAGATGAGCAGCGAACTCTGAAAAAGAAAGGCTGACAGGACGTGGTGACAGAGGTAGATGAGCGGGGACAGGAGAGGGGACAGGAACGGTGACAGGAGAGGTGAGCAAACGGTGGCCATAGTCGCGCCTTCAATTCTGGCGGCAGATTTTACGCGGTTGAAAGAAGAGCTGGCTGTCATTGCGTCGTCACGTGCAACGTGGTTGCATCTGGACGTGATGGACGGGCACTTTGTGCCGAACTTGAGCATTGGACCGCCGGTTATCGCTGCTCTGCGCCCCCTGACGAAGCTTTTTTTTGACGTACACCTCATGGTTGCTAACCCCGCGGAAACGCTGGACTGGTATCTGGACGCGGGCGCTGATTTAGTCTGCGTGCATTATGAGTCAGCCTCTGATTTGGATGGGATATTTACGCGAATACGCGAAGCCGGGGTAAAAAGTGGTCTGGCGCTCTGTCCCGACACGCCGGTTGAACTGGCTTGCCCGTGGCTGGACGTGGTAGACATGGTGCTGATTATGGGCGTCCATCCCGGGTTTGCCGGACAGGAATTCATTGCGCGTACGCCGGATAAGATAG
>JAIRWZ010000006.1 GCA_031268615.1 Actinomycetes bacterium
TCAGCTTCTTTGTTGAACGGAATCTCCTTTTCTTTTTCCTTTTCCTCCGGGGTTTGATTAATATCTAACTCACTAAACGATGAAGTTAGAGTGGCTTCAGGTTCTCCAGAAAGGTCTGAAGGTTCCGAAATAAATTGATTTTCAATATCCGCAACATCATTATTAAGATTAGATGCATTTAAATTATCTGAAATTTCCATATCAGAAGTTGATTTTGATTTTGATTTTGAAATCCCAACTTTAATAGACGGCCTTTTTCCAGGTTTTAACTTTTGATTTTTTCTTAAATCATCAATTATCAGTTTATCATTATCAACCTGTTTTTTCAAAAGATCAATTTCATTTTTCATCATTAAAAGTTGCTTCTCCATTGATGAACGATCCTCCAGCAACTTGATGTACTTATCCTTAATACTATCTTCATTCATCTCTTTTATGGTGATAAAAAAACTACAAAATTTCAGTAAAAATATTGGTATTAAACATCGTATCACCGTTTTTATTTAAATTAAGTGAAATAGTGTAAAAAAAGGTTTTATTGTAATTAATAATGTTATTGGTAATTATAGATTGGGTTTTTGAAAAATGAGGGGCATGATTGTCTCTCCGCCAAAAGCCGGCAAGACTGAAATCTTAAAGGATGTTGCGGCCAGCATTCACGCCAACAATCCTGAAGTGCATTTGATGTGTCTGCTGGTTGATGAACGTCCCGAAGAAGTCACCGATATGCAGCGCTCGATTCATGGTGAAGTCATTTCGTCTACCTTTGATATGCCGTCTGAAAATCACATTGCGGTGACCGAACTGGTCATAGAACGTGCGAAGAGGCTGGTTGAAATGGGACGCGATGTGGTGATTTTGCTGGATAGCATCACCCGATTGGCACGCGCTTATAACTTGGCGATGCCGGCGTCGGGACGAATTCTTTCCGGTGGCGTGGACAGCGCGGCCCTGTACCCGCCGAAGAAGTTTTTTGGCGCCGCCCGCAACATTGAAGACGGGGGTTCATTGACCATTCTGGCCACTGCTTTGATTGAAACCGGGTCAAAGATGGACGAGGTCATTTTTGAGGAGTTTAAGGGCACGGGCAACATGGAACTGCGCCTGGACCGTGGTCTGGCCGACCGGCGGGTATTCCCGGCAATAGATATCGTTGCCAGTGGGACACGCAAGGAAGAGTTGCTGTTGGCGCGCGACGAGGCTCCGTTCGTCTGGGGGGTACGCCGTATCTTGCATAATGTCGATTCAGAACGTGCCATGCAGCAGTTACTGACTGGATTTAGGCAGACTGACACGAACATCGAACTGCTAACCAAAATGGCGCGCAAAGCTGCGCAGGCGGGAAATGATTTAGGGTCAATCTAGGGCTACCGCCAGGTGGACCGCGCGTGTGGGCAGGCGAACATTTACGGCAATATCGGCCGGTTAAAGCGTGCCAGCATGTCCTTAGCGCTTGCGGTCAGCGCCCAGATTTTGAAGCGGTCAAAGTCTTCAATCTCGTCTAGTCCTTCTAAATAGCGCACACTTTGGTGGAGGTCCATTTTTGCCGGCTTTGGCGTCAGCATAATGCGTCGCGCCTGTGAACGGCCGTTGGTGCGCAGGAAACCCAGCTCGCGAAAAACGCCAATGCCGTTCGACACGCCGGTTTCGTTCAAGGCAACTATACGGGTGGGCGTCTCATCAGTATCGCTCTCTCCCTGACCTTTGTGCTGACGGTCGTGCGCGTCCTGTCCGCCCGACCCGTCCGAGGTGTGTTCCAGAACTCCTTCCCGGCGCAATATCTCATTAGCAGAATCGGCCAGGCTCGCGTTTGTCGCCTGAAAGCCCTCCTCGTTTTCTGCGCCTTTCGAAACGGCGCTCTGCGCATCAGCGGCTACCAAAGCTCGCCACAGAGCCACTAGCGAGACCCGGGGCGGAGCCGATGGCGCCACGATGAACTCGTTGATACGGGCATCCGCCTCTCCGAACAGCAGATGGACACGCGCCGTCGCGCCGTCGCGCCCACATCTGCCCGCCATCTGGTTGAATTCAACGTCGGAAAAAGGAAAGTGATACAAAACCACATCACGAATATCACTGATGTTGACGCCCTCTCCGAAAGCTGAGGTTGCGATGATGACCAGGAGCTTCCCCTCTCGAAAACGACGTTCTACCTCGGCGCGCATTTCGCGCGTCATGCCCGCGTTGTAAAAGGCAGTCTGCCAAGCCAGATCCCGTAAACTGCGGCGCAGCATGCCTGCCAGGCGTACGCTTTCCCGCCGGGAGTTCACATAGACGACGATTTTGCCGCCCTCTTGTCCAGCGACCCGCTCTACCAGCTCAACCAGGTACTGCTGCTTTTCGGCTTTCGACAGTCCTGTGCGTCCGGTAGCTTTTCGCCTGTCCACCAGCTGTAGGTTATCCCGCACGGTCGGGTCCAGCACGCGTCGCGTGATACCCAGCACTGATTCAATGCGAGCCGCCACCTCTTCGCCCGCCGTCGCCGTTACTGCCAGCACCGTCGGCGCACGCCCGGTTGCGCCTTGTGCGTTTCCGGTACCTTGCAGGGTCGCAATGGACTCGCCCAGCTGCGCGTAGGCCGGTCGGTTCCCGCTGCGTGCCTGTCCGATATGGTGCGCCTCATCGACCACCACAAAGGCAATCCGCCCAGTTGCCGCGAACTCGTGCTTGTGAAAGTAGAGATATTCGGGCGTGGTCAGTACGATATCAATCTCTCCCGCCTCCAGCGCTTGATAGGCCGCGCGCCGCGCGGTCTCGCTGCTCTCGCCCGTCACCACGGCCACCGCCAAGCCCAGCGTGGCAAAGCTGCGCTCCAGATGAAAGCGCTGGTCAGATACCAAGGCTCGCAGGGGATAGACGAACAGTGAGGCCTTGCCTTCGCGCAGCGCCGTGCGTGCCGCGTGCAGATGAAAAATCAGTGATTTGCCGCGTCCGGTCGCCATTACGCAGAGGGTATTATGTCCTTGAGCGAGTGCGTCCAAAGCCGCAACCTGTGCCTGGTGCAGAGGGGCGTCGGCTATGAAGGTCTGTTTCAGCGCGTGGTCTAACGCGGCAGCGTCAAGCGAAGCAAGGAAGTGTCGTCGCGCTCCGCCTGCCAGTGTTTCCCCCGACCTGTCCGCGCGGTACGCGTCACCCGCTGCGTTTTCCGGACTCGGTCCTATCCCGCCGTCGGATACTCTGTCAGGCAGCAGGTCGGGTCGCTGAAGATAGACATTGAGGCCAAAATGAGCGCCATCTTCCCCTCCGGTGACTTGTCCCACCTCCACGGTCCAGACGGTACCATCATCCATACGTGGGGCCAACTGCGCCGCTAAATCGCGATTCAGAAAGCCCAGTTGATGTCCTCCATCCGCTCTTCGTACGGCGATGGCGTTAGCGTCAGCCGGGTTATTGGCCTGACGTTCCAATTCCAACGGCGCGTCAGCAGGCAGCGCGGCCAGATGATGTTGTCTTCCTTCAAACGTTACTCCCGCCAGTTTTGTATAAAATCCGGGTGCGTCCACAATTCCTTCGTAGTCGTGACGCTGAAAAGTTTCACTGGCATGTTCATATAAATTTCGCAGGAAGGCGTCCCCCAGTTTATGGGCGCCACAAATATTGAGTTGTATGCCATGCTTGCCACGGTAGCTGTCTTTTTCCAGTCTGAAGTTCAGCTCGGCCAGGGTGTCATGGCCAATCCAGGAAGCCGCATCGGGTGTTCGATACCAGATGGCGCGAATTGAGCGTTGGTCCTGCAGGGCCGTAAACGTCAAATGATTCGCGTCCTTACCCACCAGACGGGTGTCGGTAACTTCAACGTCGGTGGCGCTCCATAGGGGACGAAGGTTTCCGTGCCCGAACGGTTCCAGTTTTTCGGTTTCTTCTGCCAGCTGCCAACTGAGTTCAGAGAGACGTAGTTGCAGTTCGGCGCTATCTTTTCGCAGGAATTGTGCGGGTGGTAAGGCTTGCAGTTGCGCCTCGAAAGCAATGGCAAAGGTATCCCAGTCCTGTGTGGCCAAGGTCAGTCCTGCGGCGCCAGCGTGTCCGCCAAAGCGGTCAAGCAGCGGTGGCATGTCGTTCAGTACGCGGAAAAGGTCCACGTCGCCGATACTGCGCGCGCTGGCCGTAATGGTATCGCCGTCTATCGTGCCGATAACCGCTACGACGCCGAACCGTCTGGCAATGCGCGAGGCGACGATTCCCCGTACCCCTTCATGCCAGGATTCACCTGCCAGCACAATCGACCTGCCCCCGCTCAAGCTGCGCTGTGCCCGCGCCGTGACTGCATTGTCCAGTTCTCGCTCAATAGTCTGCCGTTGTTGGTTCATCTCGTTCAGGCGGCCGGCCAGCAGAAGCGCACGGTGTGGGTCGTGTTCTAACAACAGTTCAAGCGCCGTGTCGGGACTGTCAATGCGTCCGGCAGCGTTTAGGCGTGGAGCCAAAAGAAAGGAAACGCGCTCGGCGGTCACCGAAGACAAATTGGCAGTTTTCAAGGTCGAGGCCAAGGCAGCCAGTCCCGGGTTTGGACGTACTCTCAATTGTTCTAAACCTGCCGCGACTAAGGCGCGGTTTTCCGAAATCAAAACCATAACGTCTGCGATGGTACCGACCGCGGCCAGGTCGAGCCAGTTGCGCCACAGTTCCGGCATGCCCACCGCGGCTCCCAGAGCCTGAATGACCTTCAGCGCTACGCCGGCGCCAGACAGCTCGACGACGGGGGCGTCTCCCGGGCCTTCCCACACGGACGGCACGCCATAGGCAGGGTCCAGGCGAGGGTTGATGACGGGAATATTGGCAGGCAGAGCATCCCCCGGCTCGTGGTGGTCAGTGACGACGACGTCGATACCAGCCGCGTGCAAGTGCGCGATTTCTTCGGCGGCGGCTACGCCATTGTCCACCGTGACCAGTAAATCGGGGTGCAGTTCAATGAGACGCGCAACGGTTGCCGGTGACAGACCATAGCCTTCATCGCGTCGCGGCAGCGCCCAATCCACTTTGCGCGCGCCGGCTTCCCGCAAGCCTGAGGTCATTATTGCGGTGGCCGTGATACCGTCCAGGTCGAAGTCGCCGAACACGCAGATATGTTCTTTGGCGCGCAAGGCGCCTAAGAGCCGTGCTATGCCGGCTTGCATGCCGGGGACTAAGAGCGGGTCCAGCCAATCGCGACGCAGCGAGGGCGTAAGGAAAGCGCGTACGGCGGCAACGCTTCGAAATCCGCGTCCGGTGAGCAAGCGCGCGAAGGCGGGGGACAAGCCTAATTGTTCTTCGAGCGCACGAGTAATGTCATCCATAGGAAGTAATCATACCAGCTGCCTACCGTTCAACGTGAAGCTTGCCTGACACGAGATACTGACTTGATGTGGTGATGGCGCCAGCGCAATTAGAAAAATCAAAGACCGAACTGTTTTGAAGCAGAGCGCGATGGCCAAAGACCCAGCACAGAAAAGGTGAGAGATGGCTGGGGTACCAGGATTCG
>JAIRWZ010000123.1 GCA_031268615.1 Actinomycetes bacterium
ACGATTCTTGACGGGATTATGGCGTCCTACGCGGGCGGGCATATTGCTACGCCGGACTCGCGCGCGATTGTGGCGCGGCTGGCGGACGCGCTGAACGACGAGACTTTTACCCTGTCTCCGGGCAAGGCGTACCGGCATATTCTGGTGGTCAAGGGGCATCCGGAACTGTTGGATGTGCGCTATACGCCGCCGCACGACATTTCAGACCGACCGGTGGCTGAATTTTTGCCGCAAGGACCGGGAGCGGATTTGCTGCTGGGGCTGATGGAGGCGGCGCGACCCTTGCTGTTGGCTGATCCTACCAATGCTCGCCTGGCCGACGAAAACCGCTGCATGATTACTGATATCTGGCCGTTTTGGCCGGGGACGGCGCCAGCGGGCTTGCGTTCATTTGCGGAGCTGCGGGGCGGCTTGCGTGCGGCGATGACGTCGGGCGTGGACCTATTACGCGGACTGTCCGTACTGTTTGGGTTCCGATTTCTGGAGCTGGATGGGGTCAAGGTTACCGATGGACTGGACAATGACTTTGCCGGGCAGGCCGAAGGCGCACTGGCGGCGCTGGAAGCGGATGAAGCTGATGTGGTCGTCATCCATGTGGAGGCCCCTGACGAGATGGGTCACGCGGGCGATATAGAGGCAAAGCTGGACGCTATTGAGGCCATTGACCGCGACATCGTGTCGCGGCTGCTGGGCTATGGGAGCCAGCACGGGGGTGCTGGTGGTGGCGGTGAGGGTGCTGCTGGTGAGGGCGGCGGCGCGGATGCTGATGAAGGCGTTGGCGCTGGTGAGGGCGTGCGGATTTTAGCGATGCCCGACCACTATACCCCCATTGCGACCAAGACGCACGAGGGGATACCGGTGCCGTTTTTGCTCTGGGGAAGTGGAATTGAACCAAACGGCGCAGAAAACTATAGCGAGGAAGCGGCGGCTGCTACGGGTCTGACCTTGGATCCGGACGGCTGGCGGGTCATGGATTTGTTGTTAGGTTGATGATGCGCTGGTCCTTGTGGGTGTGGGCTTGAGTTTGGATGTGAGTGCGGATGTGGGTGTGGGCCAGAGGGTGTTTCTACAACTTCCCGGCAATCAGTCGGCCCAAGGAATGGGCGCGGTCCCATTCGCGATGGGGAAGGATGCTGTCAGGCGCTACGCGGTGAACCTCCATCGAACCTAAGGCGTTGATGTGGCAGGCGGCCAGAGCGCTGCGCAAGGTGCGGATGTGCCCGCCGCCGGTATTGAAGAAAGCGCCGATGGGTCCTGCTGACCGGGCGCTTGTGATGATGATGGCCTGCTTTGTTGCCCGTGCGAGGGGTTCCGGTCGCAGCTCATGGGGTCCCAGTCCCGGGAGCGGTGGCTGAGACTTGTCGGCCTCGAACCAGGTACGCAGGCGCCTGAGAAGGGTAGAGACGGCGCTGCTGCTGCCGCTGTTGGCGCCGCCGCCCGCGTCGGCGCCCAGAATGACGCCGTCAGCCTGAGCTATCAGAATGGATAATTCCTGCAAGTCATCGTCTATTTTGCAGCCATCTCCCAACGCGCACAGTTTGCAGTTCACGCAGTCGTAGATACGGTAATCGCGCAATTGCAGTCGCGTAACCTGTGCCCCAGCGCCTTCGGCAGCGCGGGCGGCGGCTTCCAACGATTGGCTGACCGCACCAGACCCACGTGCCGCGTCAAGGGCGATGATGTTCATGGCCGCCTCATGCTCGACGCGTATTCAACGTATTCAGTGGTAGGCGATTTTTCCGGTGCCGCTGCCATTCCGACATGACAGCCAAGCCGGGGATTTGCGATAAAACTTCCCGTATGACACAGTCCCGTGACACAGAATCCTTCCCTGAGGTGTTGGACACTGTCTAATGGTAAAGGAAACCCCTATGATAAAGCAAGGAGCAATTTGCTAAACGGCAGCAGAGTGCAGGAGGGAACAAAACAGAAAACGTCGCGGCAGCAGGGATGGACCCCCGGTCAAGGCCGGGGGCAGGCTCAGTACTCACTTCGTCTGTTTGTGTTACTGATGTGACAGGTAACGGATGTTCACCTCTGCGACGAGGGGGTGGTTTCGGGTACAATCGGTATCCTATTTGAGGGGAGTCCGGCAGTGTATTACGGTTATGGCGATATGGCGAAGTATCTGTTTCTGCAGCTGGGGGTCATCTGGGTTCTGGGCTGCGGTTTCGGTTTTTGTGGCGCGTTTATGGTGGGCAAGAGCCGGGGTGGGCGCGCGGCGGAGCGATTTGTGCGCGTCACGATGATTGTCTTTTGGGTGGGCATTGCTGGTATTGTGGGGTATTCTTTGATCAGCGGCGAGCTAATCCGGTTCCTGCGGACCTATGGTTTTGGACCGATAATCGAGATGCTGCTGTTGGCGGCTGGCGACATTTTTATCATGTGGTTCATGGGCAAACAGTATGCTAACAGCCGCATTGCCATAGATGAAAAGTTTGGCTCGAAAGAGGCTTTTGACGCCGCGAAAGCCGAGGCCAAACGTGCCGGCCAGGAAGCCTATGAGAAGGCATTGCGAGGCACGGTGAGTCGTTTTCGTGTGAGTGAGAATTTCGACGGTACGAATGATACGGATGGACTGGATCCTCGGGTCAAGCCCGAGGATGACACGGTGGGGGTTGAGGATGACGTGGTAGGGTCTGAGAATTCCATGGTGGAGGTGGAGAGCGGTGAGTGATTTCTTGACCCGGTTGGGTCGCGATATGCTGGTGCTGGAAGGCGCGATGGGTACGATGTTGCAGGCGGCTGACATCGAATATGACGGTGCGCCCGAAGCGTTGAACCTCACTGCGCCCGATGTCATCACGGGTATTCACCGGCTGTACCACGAAGCGGGCGCGGATTGTGCTATCACCAATACCTTTGGGGGCAGTCGTCCGCAGCTGTCCGCCCATGCCCACGGTGCGACCGATATTCTGGTTGACGTTAATCGTGTCGCGGTGGAGTTAGCCCGTGCCGGTGGTGCGCCGTATGTTCTGGCCGACCTTGGGCCGACCGGACTGGTCATGGAGCCGTTGGGCAGCGCCACTTTCGACGAGGTCTACGAAGCGTTTGCTGAACAGGCCGCTGCTTTAGCGCAAGGGCGACCTGACGCCTTTTTGCTGGAGACTTTTACCGATATTGCCGAAGTTCGCGCTGCTGCGTTGGCGTGTCGCGATGTGGACGCCGACATTCCCGTTTTGGCGTTGGTGACCTTTGGCTCGGACGGGCGCATGGAGCTGTCTGGTACCGACCCCGCCACAGCCGCCATCATTTTGCGCGCGGTCGGCGCTGCCGCGGTCGGCATGAACTGCGGTCTGGGTCCCGCACAGATGGGTCCGCTGGCGCAGGCAATGCTGGCCGCAACGACGCTGCCTGTCATCACGCAGCCCAACGCCGGTCTGCCCGAACTTCGCGCCGATGGGCACACGCATTTTCCCGGTACGCCGGAAGATTTTCGCACCTTTGCCCACGCCATGCGCCAGGCCGGGGTTGCCGCTATCGGATCGTGCTGTGGGTCAACTCCGGACTTTACGGCCGTCATTGCCGACGAAGTTGGTGGGAAAGCGGTGATTGCTGTGCCATCACAGGCACGTGGCGTTTCTGTAGGGACGCCTTCCGATCCAGAGGGTCGGTTGGCGTCCGTGGGTTCGGCAGTGGTCGGCGGACGGCAATCCGACGCAAGCGCCGGAAAGCTCTCCCTCCAAACTTCCAGCCCAGCACGTCCCACCATCGTTGCCAGTCCCCGCGCGCACGTCGCCATCGGCGCTGGCAACCCTTGCCGCATCATCGGCGAGCGCATTAACCCAACCGGAAAGGCGCGCCTGAAAGACAGTTTGCTCACGGGCAGCATGAGCGTTGTCCGCCAGTTCGCCATCGAGCAGGCTGCCGACCATGCCGACCTGCTGGACATCAACGTGGGCGCTGCCGGTATCGACGAGGCGGCCACTTTGCCGCGCGCGGTGATCACCGTGGCCGCGCTGTCCTCGCTGCCGCTCTCCATTGACACGACGAACGTGGCCGCGTTGGAGACCTCGCTCAAACGGTACCCCGGCAAGGCGCTGGTCAACAGCGTCACCGGCGAAGAACGCTCGCTGTCCACCATTTTGCCGCTGGTCGCCCGCTACGGGGCCGCTGTCGTCGTGCTGCCTTTGGACGATGACGGCATTCCGCCGACGGTCGAGGCTCGCCTGGCCGTGGTGGAGAAAATTCGCGAGCGCGCCCATACCTACCACATTCCCGATGAGGATTTGCTCGTCGATTCCCTGGTGATGGCTGCCGCGGCTGACCCGGACGCGCCGACAGTCACGCTGGATACGATGGAGACGGTTAAAACTCGGCTACACTTGAACACCCTGTTGGGAGTCAGCAATGTCAGCCACGGCTTGCCAAACCGTCCTGCTCTGAATCGCGCTTTTCTGGCAGCAGCCATGGCGCGCGGCCTTGACGCTGCCATTTTCAATCCGGGGGAAATTGCAGGTGAGCTGGTGGGCAATGACAGGTCTTCCCACGGTGAAATAACAACTCTGACGACACTCTCGTGGCAGGTTTTCACAGACACCTTGACGCAGGCTCTGGAAATACCCAAGAGTAACGCTGCCCACAGGGAGGCGTCGGGCAACGCACCCGCTGACACCCCCGACCCTGCCGCGCAACTGACGGCTGCCGTGCAACAGGGTGACAGCGATGGGGCGCCCGCACTCGTGGACGCACTCACTTCCGAAGGCATGACCGCAACCGACATCATCGAAGGCGTCCTGACCCCCGCCATCCAGGAATTGGGCGCGGGATTCGCGACGGGCGCGGTCTTTTTGCCCCAGCTGATGGCCGCCGCCGAAGCTATGAAGGCGGCCGTGGCGCAGGCAAAAACCCATCTGCCGGACGGACAGGCGGACGCCGCCCCGCGCGGCCGGGTGGTGTTTGCCACCGTGAAAGGTGACATCCATTCCATCGGCAAAGACATCTGCGTCTCGCTGTTGGAAAGCCAGAATATCGCGGTCAATGACCTGGGGGTAGACGTGGACCCGCAGGCGATTTTGGCCGCGGCGCGCGGTGCCGACGTGGTGTGTCTGTCGGCGCTGATGACCACGACGCTGCCGGCGATGGAGGCCACGACGGTGGCGCTGCGGCAAAATGACCCCAACCTGCCGGTGGCGCTGGGCGGTGCGGTGGTCACGCGCGATTGGGCGGCTTCGGTCGGCGCGCTGTATACGAAAGACGCGCCGGCG
>JAIRWZ010000141.1 GCA_031268615.1 Actinomycetes bacterium
GATATTTGCGGTATTATCCATACGTGACCTCCTCGTTTTCTTGCTGATTTACAAGGAGGTCATTTTACCCTCTGGTCATCTTTGCCAAGACCTCGTCCCCCACTTATGGGAACTGTCACGATAGCGACACGTCCACCAGCACGTTCGTACTCAAAACACCCACTATCGGCACATAATTGTCAACCTTTTTGACAAGGTAATTGTCAACTATGCGGGAATCCGACGCTGAGAAATCCGCCTCTCCATCCGCTGGACAGGCAAGGGCTGCCATCACATGAGCCGGCCTGTTATCATCGAAGCATGGAATATCGAATAGTCAGAGCACACGACATTTCGCAGATGTGTTTGGTCTGCGGTCAGCATAACCACGCGGGACTGCACGCGCAGTTTCTGGAAACCGACGACGAAGACGGGACGCTGCTGGCACGCTTTCGCACCCGCGACCTGCACCAGAGCTACCCCGGACGCGTCCACGGCGGTATCGAAGCGGCATTGCTGGACGAACTGATTGGGCGTACCGTCAATATCACCGAACCTACGGTGTGGGGCGTCACGATGGAGCTGCGCTGCAAATACCGCAAACCTCTGCCCTATCCCGAAACGGAAAACAACGACAGAAACAGCAACGACAACGCCGGCTACACCTGGGCACGGGGACGGCTGACCGATAACCGCAGCCGCGTCATGGAGGGCACCGGCGAAATCCTCTTGCCCGACGGTACGGTTGCCGTTGAAGCATGGGCCAGATACAGGAAGCTGCCACTGTCGCGTATCATCGAAAGTCTGGAGAGCAGTGACGAACATCATGTCACCAATCAACATATCGTCGGCGCAGTCATCGCCGACACACGCAAGTATCCGAAAACAGTGACTATCCCCGACTAATCAAGGCCAAAGAAGGCGAAAGGCGACTGGTTAAGGCGACCAGTTAAACCAACTAATCAAACCAACTAGTCAAAGTCGCAGGGCTGGACGTTCTCCGCAAAAGCATGAATGGCCGACAGAGCCTCGCCTGTTGGTTCCACACCACGACCGCCAACCTGCATGGTAACCACATTAGTCTGTACCGAAGTCGATTCGAACACAGCGTCGTCAACAAACGCTGGCGCGCCTTTGCGAATCGCCAACGCCACCGCATCGGACGGCCGCGCGTCAACCACAAAAGTTACGCCATGCTGGTTGAAGGTCAACGACGCATAGTAGGTGCCATCTTTTTCGTCATAACTGTGGATTTCAATACGTTCAACCTCGGCTTGCAGGGTGGTCATCACGTTCGCCATCAAGTCATGCGTCTGCGGCCGCGGAGCCTCCGCTCCCTGCAGCGCAGTGATTATCGAAAACGCCTCCACATGCCCCAGCGAAATCGGCATCAGACGCGTGGCGGGGTCTTCCTCACCGGCTCGTTTCAACAATAGCACGGGCTGGTGGGACCGCGGTTCCATTCCTATAGCAGCAATCTCAACTTGAATCATGCAATTATTATACGACAATTGTCGGCAGCACGGAAGGGAGTTCATAAATAATACAGATTTAGTGGCAGATTTAATAAAAGATAAGTGAGTACGCCCAGACCTGCACCCGTCACCCCAGGACTCCACCCCGGTAATGGCAGTGCGAGTATGGACGTACTCACTTCTTCTTATGCGGATAGTTGGCGACGAGCCAGACGGGTCAGTTCTGCCAACACTTCGGGGTAGCCCAAGTGCTGTTCACGTGCAATACGAGCAATTTCAGCATGTTCGGGACGAAAGCGACCGCCCCCGACTTTGACGCGGACAGCGCCCCAGGGGGTGTCAATGACCTGCTGCTCGCGCGCGGCGATAAGGCGCGGCTGTTCGCTGACGCGCACGCCCAGAGTCCCCGTCAGTTTCATGACGCGGCCAGCCGTGGTCTCGGCTGCGTCGGGCGCGGCCAGAACGGACAGCGTCAAGGCAGCGCGTCCCTTTTTGGCGGCAATCGGCGTGACCCAGACGTCCAGCGCGCCTTCGGCCAGCAACTCCTCGCCAGCGAAAGCAACGGCTTCCGGCGCGATGTGGTCAATGTTGGTTTCCAGCAACACAGTAGCGTCGGGCTGGGATGGCGCCAACGGCGCCTCGTCAGCCATACCCATTAACAGGCGGCAGATGTTGGACTGCCCGATGTCGCGCGTTCCCGCCCCGAACCCGAACGCTGTCGGCGTCAATGGAGGGACCGGCCCAAACCCTGCAGCCAAGGTCAGCAGCGCAGCGCCGGTGGGCGTGGTCAGCTCGCCTGACGCCTGCGACATCGCAGTCGGTATATGATGTGCGGCCAACAGAGCGGCGGTTGCCGGCGCGGGCACGGGCAAAACGCCGTGTTGGGTATTGACGGTGCCAGAGCCCAAGGCCGGAGGCGTGGCATACAGCGTATCAATAGCGAGTGCGTCCAGACCTGCGCATACTCCAATAATGTCAACGATACTGTCCGCGGCGCCCACTTCGTGAAAGTGAACGTCATCAACAGCGACGCCATGAACGTCAGCTTCTGCTTCTGCCAGACGAGAAAACACGGTCAAGGCTTGCTCGCGGGCAGCAGCAGTCAGCACAGTTTCAGTCTCGGAAGTGGCTTGGAGCAAGTGGCGAATGTCACGCCAGGAGCGATGAGGCAATGCCGGAAAGGTTGACGGTGCGTCGTGGCCGACAGGAGTAGCGGGAGTCGCGTGAAGGACGTGGGTATCGTGGATGGCGGAATCATCATTGCCCTCCACGCTTACCTTGACTGAGTATGCCTTAATGCCATACGAATCGACTTGTTCAACTTCTATATGTGCTTCCGGGACGAGGGCGGCGGCCAGACTTTGCAAATCCGCAGTCGTAAACTGCCCTCCCTGTTCGCCAATATCCAGCAGTGCGCCCAGAAACTTGTCGCCGGATACGCCGGAACTGCAATCCAGATGAGCAATCCTGTTCGTCATTTTGAATTGTCAACCCATCGGGGACTATTTATTCTGCTGGCCAGAACAGCGGCGCCGAAACCGTTGTCTATATTGACAACACCAATACCGCCTGCGCAGGAGTTCAGCATAGCCAACAAGGGAGCTAAGCCCTCCAGATTCGCGCCATAGCCCACACTGGTTGGTACCGCGATGACCGGTACGTCCACCATGCCCGCAATCAGAGAGGGCAGCGCTCCCTCCATGCCAGCAACGGCAATGATAACGCGGGCGGCGCGCATTTCGTCCATATGGGCCAGCGCCCGATGTATTCCGGCGATACCAATGTCATAGAGACGTTGTACCCGGGCGCCACCAACCTCACAAGTAAGCGCCGCCTCTTCTGCTACCGGCAAATCGGCAGTGCCCGCCGAAGCAACCACTACCAGACCAGTGCGCTGTGCGGGCAGCAAATCCCCCACCGTAATGGCGCGCGGCAACGCATGCCATTGCGCCTCTGGCAGCAGTTCGCGCACCGCTGCAAACTGCTCCTCGTTTGCGCGCGTAGCAAGAACCGGTCCATCACCGCGAGCCGCCAGTTCAACGGCAATGCGAGCGACTTGATGAGGCGTCTTATTTTGGGCAAAAATGACTTCGGGCAGACCACAACGCACAGCGCGGTCATGGTCAACGCGAACGTCAATCAGACCCGAATCGTCACGAAGTTCAGCGGTGTCCGGTGTCTCTGGGACAGTAGCTGGTAAATCATTCACAGTGTCATCCTTCATAAGAAGCAAGTGTATCACTGCACGCGGTCAGGCTTAAGACAGTTTGCACATCGACCACAGCGCGCGAGATACCGAGGTCTTGTCCTGGCATGACGGTGTTGCGGCATTTCAGGAGAACCAACGGTTATTTTCTGTGTGGATGAAGCCTTCACGCTGCAAGTCACCCAACACATCTTCGACAATGGCGAGGTCAAAACCAC
>JAIRWZ010000153.1 GCA_031268615.1 Actinomycetes bacterium
CGTCCATTCCTGCCCGCTGTTTCCCGTAGCGTCGCGGCAGGTATGGACCCCCGGTCAAGCCGGGGGCAGGCTCAGTACTCACTTCGCCTTTATTTCGCCGCTGGTTTCGTGGTGAGAGACACCGTTTCGTTACAGAATTGCAACTGCGTACCTAAACTATTATCATTACTAGCGTTATGTGCGAACGCCTGAGGGCGCCAGATTATGTAAAAGCGAAGGGAACGACCTATGGATATCGAGCAGTTGGTCAATCGTATCGAAGAGGTCATCGACAGTTCAAAGTCGGTGCCGCTGTCGCAGTCAAAGATGGTTGACCCGGACGCGATTTATGACATCATCGACGAGATTCGCAACCAGTACCCGGAGGATTTGAAGCAGGCGCGCTGGATTGTGAAGCAGCGCCAGGAGATGATTGAAGAGGCAGAGCGCGAGGTCAACCGCGTGTTGGAAGACGCGCAAGAGCGCGCGCGGGACTTGGTGGACGAGACACAAATCGTACGCGAGGCACAATCCAGGGCCGCGGAGATTGCCGAAGACGCGCGGGCGGACGCGCGGGAAGTGCGCCTGGGCGCCGAGGATTACGCCGATGAGATGCTGGCGAATCTGGAAGTCAATCTGGGCAAGCTGCTGACCAGCGTACAGCGCGGACGTGACCGATTGCAGGGCAAGGGAGCGCAGGGGTGAGCCCCCGGCGCATACAAAAGCGCGAGGTGAGCGACATGGTTATAAATGTGCGCCCCGTCATCGAAGCCGGTGTCGGGGCTTCTTTGACGCGCGAAGGCGTCTTTGTGCCGGGCGAAATGAGCCTGGGCGAGCTGGTATTCGCGCCGTTTGAAGGGCACGCGGAAGCACCGTGGAAGGTGGAAGTCAGTAACGTGGGTGAGGGCGTCCATGCCCGCGGCCGGGTACGCACGGAAGTCCGAACGGTTTGCGCGCGCTGTCTGGAAGAGTTTGTCTTGCCGGTGCAGGGCGAGGTGGACGAACTGTTCTATAAGGAACCAACGGTGGATGAACAGGGCGATGAGCTGCCAGTCATTGATGTTGAGGGTTTCATTGACTTGGAGCCGATACTGTATGAAGCGCTGTTGATGGCGCTGCCCTTCAAGCCTCTGCACGACGAAAACTGCCGGGGGCTTTGTTCTGGTTGTGGCGTGAACCTGAACCGTGAGGATTGTCGTTGCGAGGAGGGTCCGGACCCGTCACATCCCTTCGCGGGACTGCGCGACTTGCTGTAAAAAATGGTGCTTGCGCGGGGGTGGGGAGGTTTGGTATCATTACTCCTTGCGCAAACGCGCCTAAAAAGGAAAGACAACAGGTAGACGTGACGAAAGGTATCAGTTATGTATGCGGTGGTAAAAACCGGCGGCAAACAGTATAAGGTGAGCAAGGGCGACATTCTGGACGTGGAAAAGCTGGATGTTGAGCCCGGTAAAAAGGTTGACTTGGAAGTCTTGCTGCTGGGCGACGATAGCAAGGTTACGACTGGCGAGGCACTGGGCAAGGCCAAGGTGTCCGCGAAGGTTGTCGAACATTTCCGTGCGAAGAAAATCCTGGTATTCAAGTTTAAGAAACGTAAAGGCTACAAGCGCACACAGGGACATCGCCAGAACCTGACGCGTCTGGAAGTCACGACAGTGAGCGAGGGCTGAGATATGGCACATAAAAAAGGACTGGGCTCAACCAGAAACGGGCGTGATTCCCACGCGCAGCGACTAGGAGTGAAGCGCTTTGATGGACAGTACGTTTCCGCCGGCGAGATTTTGGTACGCCAGCACGGAACGCATTTTCATCCAGGTACGCTGGTTGGACGTGGCAAGGACGACACTTTATTTGCGATGTCGGAGGGTACCGTGCAGTTTACGCAAGGCAAAAAACGTCGCGTACATATCCGACCGGTGAGTGCGTAGGGGTCGCGATTGCTTACGGTTTGTGGTTTGTGCGGTTCGCGTAAGCGATGAGATACAAAGACCCTCTGCCGTGTGGTGAGGGTCTTTTCATTTTTGTGAGGAATTGTAGGGTGCGGTGTGTTGCGAACAGGAAGCAGGAATGGAGTGCCGGGTGTTTCTGGATAGGGTGACCATATACCTGAAGTCAGGTGACGGAGGTGCGGGCTGCATGTCCTTTCGCCGGGAGTCGCATGTGCCGAAAGGCGGGCCGGATGGCGGAGATGGCGGAGACGGCGGGGATGTGCTGTTGGTTGCAGACGCCGGACTGTCCTCGCTGGTTGACTACCAATTCAAGCATCATTTTTCCGCTGAACGCGGAGTTCATGGCAAGGGCTCGAAAATGGACGGTGCGCACGGGGCTGATTTGCGTCTACCGGTGCCGGTCGGCACGGTGGTTCACGAGCTGGAAAGTGGTGAGGTGTTAGGCGACTTGACTGCTGACGGGCAAGAGCTGCTGGTGGTCGAAGGCGGTCGCGGTGGTCGCGGCAATCCCCACTTCACCACGTCCGTGCGACGTGCCCCGGCATTTGCCGAGCTGGGCGAGCCGGGCAGCGAGGCTGCCTTGTCGCTGGAACTGAAACTGCTGGCTGACGCGGCGCTGGTCGGCATGCCGTCGGTAGGCAAGTCGTCTCTCATCGCGCGCCTGTCGTCGGCGCGTCCGAAAATCGCCGACTACCCTTTCACGACATTAACGCCGAATTTAGGTGTCATCAAAGCGGGGGAGCGTTCCTTTGTGTGCGCGGACGTACCGGGCTTGATAGAAGGCGCCCATGAAGGTAAAGGTTTGGGCCATGCCTTCCTGCGCCACATTGAGCGCAGCGCGCTGATTTTGCATGTCGTTGACCTGAGCGGCGGTTGGGAGGGGCGCGACGTCGTTGAGGACTGGCGTGTCATCGAGCGCGAATTGAATGAACACGCCGCTGAACTGCGTGAACGTCCGCGCATTGTCCTCGGCAACAAGGCAGACGCGCTGTCCGAAGGCGCAGCGTTGCGCTCGGCAGCGATGGCGGCTGTGTGTGCCGAACAGGAACTGCCCTATTTCGAGGTATCAGCGGTGACCGGCACCGGGCTGGGCGCGATGACGCGCTTTGTGGCTGAACGAGTCTGGGAGCTGCGCCGTGAGGCAGCAGAGACAGCGCGTCTGCGCGCCCGGGAACATGACCGCTATGAGGCGTGCTACGTCCACGCCGAACAGCTTGCCGCCGACAAACGATTCACGGTGACGAACAAAGGCAGCGGCGTCTTTCGCGTCAGCGGTAAAAACATCGAACGCATGGTGCTGACCACGGAATGGGAGAATGAAGAGGCGCTCATTTACCTGCAAAGCCGTCTGGCTCGCGCCGGCGTGGAACGCGCGCTGACCGAGGCGGGCGCGCGCGACGGAGACACGGTGCGTATTCTAAACCGCGAATTCGAATTCGAAATAGGCCTTCCACCGGAAGCGCCGGACACACAGAAAGCCGCGGAGGAGGAACTATGAGGGTGGTTGTCAAAGTCGGCTCGAACACGCTGACGACCCAGCACGGGCGTCTGGACCGTCGCTACGTTGCCTCTCTGGTCGATCAGATAAGTGAGTGCGTCCATACCAGCCACGAAGTCGTGCTGGTGACTTCCGGCGCGATTGCTGCCGGGTTGGAAGTGCTGGGAGCCGATACCCGTCCCGGTGCGGACGACATTGCCGGCCTGCAGGCTGCGGCTTCGGTCGGACAGGTGGCGTTGATTGAGGCCTGGGCTTCCGAGTTTGGACGACGCGGGCTTAATATCGGGCAAGTATTGTTGACTCGCAGTGATACAGAAAATGAAGTCAGTTATGCGCATGCGTGCGCGACCTTTGAACGTCTGCTGTCCCTGGGCGCTGTGCCGGTGGTGAACGAAAACGACACCGTTGCTGTGGAAGAAATTCGCTACGGCGACAATGACGCGCTGGCGGCTTTGGTGGCACAGATGATTGGGGCAACCCTGGTGGTGGTGCTGACCGATGTTGAGGGCCTGTATGATAACGACCCGCGTACCATAGCGGGCGCACGGCTGATTGAGCGTGTGCGTGGTGTGGATGACGAGCTGTTGGCGCGGGTACACGTTGATGAGATGGGTAGCGGGCTGGGCAGCGGTGGAGATCGGAAGA
>JAIRWZ010000001.1 GCA_031268615.1 Actinomycetes bacterium
ACCCCCCGCATGCCCGCCGCGTTCACGCGCAGCCTGCAAAACGGTACGACCAACGCCACGCGGCGTGGCGGCCGCCTTACCGCTCCTTTAATCGTCGGCTTGCTGAATGGCCTCATGCCTTGCGGCCCCTTGCAGGCCATGCAGATATTTGCCCTGTCCACCGGCAGCCCACTCAACGGCGCCGCGGCGATGTTTTTCTTCGCCTTGGGCACGGTGCCCCTGATGTTCACGTTAGGCGCGGTCAGCTCGTGGATGTCCAAAAAGTTCACCCGCACCGTGCTGCAAATCGGCTCGGTTGTTGTGGCAGTGTTTGGGCTGGTCATGTTGACGACCGGTCTGTCGCTGTCCGGTGTGCGTCTGCCGGGCGCCATTGCCGGCGCGACGACAGGTACGGGAGAGCTGGCTCGTATCGAAGGCAGCGGCGCTACCGCGGTCCAGACAGTCACCACGACGCTTGCGAGTGGTCGCTACCAGCCCATTACCGTGCAGGTCGGCATTCCCGTGCGCTGGACGGTGACGGCCACCGACGCCGACATAAACGGCTGCAATGGCTCGATTATCATCCCCGCCTATAACGTCGAACACGACTTTCACCCTGGCGACAACCTTATCGAGTTCACGCCCGACCGCCCAGGAACCTACGTCTACACCTGTTGGATGGGCATGATTTCTTCAACGATTACCGTTTTGGATGAAAACGGTAGGGAAGTGAAAGGAAGTGAAGATGCGCAAACGAATTTGCCCGACGCGACGGGCGCTGCCGTTGCCGGCGCTGCTGGCTGTCCTTGTTGCGATGGCGCCGCTGGTACTGCTGAATAGCTGCAGCGGCGCGAAAGGCGGAGTGAGTACGTCCACACCAGCCACGGTGACCGACGCTGATATCGTCATCCCCAAGGCAGACATTACCGCAGAACCTACGTTCTATCCCGCTGTTGTCAACGGCGAAGACATGGAAGTGTTGGCGCTGACTGCCAGTGACGGCTCTGTCCGCACGGCTTTCAACACCTGCCAGGTCTGCTATGACAGTGGCCGTGGTTATTACCGATGGAACGGCAGCGCCCTGCAATGTCAGAACTGCGGCAATCAGTTTGCGCCCGAAGCCGTCGAGGTTGAAGTTGGCGGCTGCAACCCCGTTCCGATTTTTGACGACAGCACCACGGACGACGGGACGAACATCACCATTCCGTTGAGCTATCTGCAACAGCAACAGACCCTGTTCGCCAATTGGGGGAAATGATGCCAAACAAAACTATAGCTCTACCCATCGGCGGCATGACCTGCGCTGCGTGCGTGCAGCGGGTGGAACGCGCGATTTCCGGCGTGAACGGCGTCGAGACCTGCACGGTCAATCTGGCTACGGAAAAGGCCACGGTCGCCTACGACCCCGCCCAAGCCGACCTCGACCTCATCCGTCGCGCAATAGAGGCCGCTGGATACCAGGCCTTGGAAATCCCCGGCACGCAGGCAGCCATCGACGCCGACCGCGCGCGCAAGCAGCGCGAAATCCGCACCCTCTGGATAAAGTTCATCGTCGCCGCGCTCTTTGGCGTGCCCCTGTTCTATCTGGCG
This sequence comes from Actinomycetes bacterium, assembly GCA_031268615.1. Taxonomy (GTDB): domain Bacteria; phylum Actinomycetota; class Coriobacteriia; order WRKU01; family WQUG01; genus JAIRWZ01. Next base: position 1,570 of record JAIRWZ010000001.1, read on the forward strand.
ATGGCGCCGATGATAGGCTTCGTGTCGCTGCCCTTCCCGCACGCCCTCGACCCCATGCGCTATCCCTTGCGCTATGCGCTGACCGAATTCGCTCTGGTTCTGCCCATCATCGCCGTAGGTTATCGCTTCTACACCGTCGGGTTCAAAACGCTGTTCACGGGACACCCCAACATGGACTCGCTCATCGCCGTCGGCACGACCGCGGCGGTCACCTACAGCGCGTATAATACCTGGCAAATCACCCAAGGCAACTTTCATGCGGCGGAATCCCTTTACTTCGAGTCAGCCGGCGTCATCATCGCCCTCATTTTGCTGGGCAAATCTCTGGAAGCGGTGACAAAAGGGCGCACGTCGGAGGCCATCAAAAAGCTCATGGGACTGGCCCCAAAAACCGCACTGTTGGTTGACGCGGACGGAGGTACCCGCGAGGTGCCCATCGAAGAAGTCTGCCCTGGCGACCTGATTTTAGTTCGTCCCGGCGGCAGCATTCCCGTTGATGGCAAAGTAGAAGTAGGGAGTACGTCCATTGACGAAAGTATGCTGACGGGTGAAAGTATGCCGGTGAGCAAAGAGCCTGGCAGTGAAGTTTACGCTGCCAGTATTAACACAACCGGTTCGGTGCGCGTGCGCGCTACCCGTACCGGCGAGGACACGACCTTGGCACAGATTATCCGTCTGGTCGAGGAAGCACAAGGCAGCAAAGCGCCTATTGCGGCGATGGCGGATAAAGTTGCTGGCGTGTTTGTGCCGATTGTGATAGGCATTGCGGTGGTGGCGGGTATTGCCTGGTTTATCGCGACACGCAATGTCGAGTTTTCGCTGACGATATTTATTGCCGTGCTGGTAATAGCCTGCCCCTGCGCCTTAGGACTGGCGACGCCGACCGCCATCATGGTGGGTACGGGTAAGGGCGCGGAAAACGGAATACTGATTAAAAGTGGCGAGGCCTTAGAAATCGCGCACGAAATTACGACGATAGTATTCGACAAAACCGGCACCATTACGCAAGGCGCTCCCACCGTCACTGATGTCGTGGCAATTGGTGGGGACGGTTGTAGGGCGGGCAATTCTTGCCCGCCGCGTGTCGGCGAAGCCGACACGATGTCCGCTGCGCGGCCACACGGCGGGGATACAATCCCCGCCCTACAAAGCGAACGTGACACAAACCAACAGGATGACGCTAAGGCTCAAAAGCGGCTGCTTCAACTGGTTGCCGCTGCGGAAAGCGACAGTGAACATCCCTTGGGGCAGGCGATTGTTGCCGGCGCACAGGCGGCTGGTCTGGACGTACTCGCCTCTGAACAATTCCAATCGTTGACCGGGCGGGGAGTCTCGGCAGTCGTTGACGGCAGCGAGGTATTGGTGGGCAATGCCGCCTTGTTGGATAGTCGCGGATTGGCCGCCGGACCTTTGGAAGCCGAGGCGGACCGCTTGGCCGGCGCGGGGAAGACGCCAATGTACGTGGTGGTAGACGCGGCGGTGGCGGGTTTGGTCGCCGTAGCGGACGTGGTCAAAGACAGCAGCGCGGCCGCAATCGCGGCGCTGCATAAGCAGGGCGTCGAGGTCGCGATGATTACGGGCGACAACCGCCGGACGGCGGAGGCCATTGCGCGCGAAGTGGGCATTGACCGGGTGCTGGCCGAGGTACTGCCGGCTGACAAGAGCGCCGAGGTTAAGAAGTTGCAGGCCGCGGGGCGTCGGGTCGCCATGGTAGGGGATGGGATTAACGACGCGCCGGCGTTGGCGCAGGCCGATATCGGCATTGCGATTGGCTCGGGGACTGATGTGGCGATGGAGAGCGCCGACGTGGTGTTAATGCGCAGCGACTTGCGCGATGTGCCCACGGCGCTGCTGTTGAGTAAGCGCACTATTCGTACCATCAAACAGAATTTGTTCTGGGCATTTGGGTATAACGTGGT
>JAIRWZ010000047.1 GCA_031268615.1 Actinomycetes bacterium
GGGTGCGCCGTCCGTGTTTTCTACCTATAATTCAGCAGTTGACATAGCTGCTCCGGGAGAAAACATAGCCGTGCTGGGACTGAAGAGTCAATATTTGATTGCGTCGGGAACGTCGTATTCCTGTCCGATGGTGGCGGCTGCCGCGGCTTTGTTGTGGCGCATGGTGCCGGGACTTAGCGCAGCCCAAGTGCAGTCGATTCTGTGTTCGACGGCAGTTGATGTGACGACGGCGCCGGCAAAGGTGGGCAAAGACGTGTATACAGGTGCGGGGGCGCTGGATGTCTACGGTGCGGTTGACTTTGCTCAGGGCTTGCCGATTGAGCCAACGATTTCTACTTTGACAGCGGGCAAGGGCAGCGTGAAAGTGACGTGGAAAGTGTCGGCCGCGCAACAGGCGGCACTGACGGGCTTTGTGGTGGAGCGTCGTTTGGCGAGCGGCGGCGCCTGGAAAACTAAAACCGTCAATGGCGGGTCAGCACGTTCAGCAACGGTGACGGGGTTGAGCGAGGGCGTGAGCTACGAGTTCCGGGTAGCCGGACGCAACAGCCGGGGAGTGGGCTCGTATAGCCCGGAAAAAAAGAAGGCGCCCTGGTTGCGCAAGATTAAGACCTCGAAATCGTCGCTGCGGGTGAAGCGGCGCAAAAAGGTGGCGCTGTATGTGGCGACTTATTTTGGCAAGAAGGAAAAGATGACGATTAGCTGGAAGTCGTCCAAACGCAAGGTGGCTGTGGTGACTTCGACGGGAGCAAAAGCCGCGAAGAAAGGAAAGGGGTCGTGGAAAAAGATGTCACTGACCGGGTCGGCCAGCGTGAAGAAAGGCAAGAAGATTTACATTAAAGGACTGAAGCGCGGAACCGCGACGATTACCTTCACCTCAGGTAAGGTGAAGAAAACAGTAAAGGTGCGCGTAAGATGAAACTGGTGTCCTGGAACGTCAATGGGCTGCGTGCCGCGATGAAGCACGGCTTTGCCGAGGTGTTCGCGACGCTGGATGCCGACGCGTTTTGCCTGCAGGAAACTAAGCTGCAAGAAGGTCAACTGGAACTGGAGCTGCCGGGCTATCAGCAAATGTGGAGCTATGCGCAAAAGAAGGGGTATTCCGGGACGGCGGTGTTTGTGCGCTCGTGCTTTGCCCCGGCTGCGATGAGGGTGCGCCATTTTGTGACGCCGGACGGAGGGCCAGAAGGACCTAACGGCGACCTGGATTGCGAGGGACGCGTTACTGCCTGTGACCTCGGCGATTTCTGGCTGGTAGATACCTACACGCCGAACGCGCAACCGGGTCTGGCCCGGCTGGACTTTCGCATGCGCTGGGAAGACGCCTTTCGTGCCTTTGTGAGTGAGCTGGACGCGCAGAAGCCCGTCGTCATCTGTGGGGATTTGAACGTGGCGCATGAGGAAATCGACTTGGCGCGTCCCAAGCCCAATATCGGTAACCCCGGTTTTTCCTGGGAAGAACGCGGCAAAATGACGGAGCTGTTGGACGCGGGCTTTGTGGACGTGTTTCGGGAACGCCACCCGGACCTGCCTGGCGCCTACACCTGGTGGTCGTATCGCGCGAATGCCCGCGCCAACAATGTGGGTTGGCGCATTGACTATTTCCTCTGTTCAAAGCGGCTGGTGTCGCAGGTTGCGGCAACGCCGCTGTACCCGGAAATCACGGGCAGCGACCACTGTCCAATCGGGCTGGAGTTGGCATAAAGAGGAACTGGTTTTTTAGCGTTCTTCGCGGAAGTAGGGAACAGAGAGATTTGCGGGCGGCAGGTCTTCCCGGCGATTTTTGTGCGTGGAAATCACGACAATGACGATACACGCCAGGTAGGGGAACAGGTCCACCAGATATTGCGAGAGGTGAATCCCGGCTGACTGTAGGCGCAGCCCCAGTATTGACAGTGCGCCGAATAGATACGCCCCGACGAATGCTTTGAACGGGTTCCAGGAGGCAAATATCACCAGCGCAACGGCAATCCAGCCACGTCCGTTCACGACGTCAGCCTGCCACATGGGTACGGTGACCAGCGCCAGATACGCGCCCCCCAATCCGCAAAGCCCGCCGCCAACAATGATATGCGCATACTTGTGGGCCGTGACGTGGATACCGGCAGCGTCGGCCGCCGCCGCGTTTTCCCCTACGGCGCGCACGTTATAACCCGGACGTGTTCGATACAAATACAGCGCCACCAACACAACGCAGACATATCCCAGATAAACAAACACATCCTGAGAGAACAGTACCGGCCCCAACCCCGGTATGCGCGACAGCAGCGGCAGGGCGACCGGCTTGAATACGCGCTGCACAGCAGCCGGAACGGAAAGCCCTATCAGGTCGTCACCTAAAAATCGCGCCACGCCCGAGCCAAATATCGTCAGTGTCAGGCCCGTAACGGTCTGATTGGCGCGCAGACTGACGGTCAGCAACGCGAACAAGGCTCCACCGGCAGCCCCGGCCACCCATGCGCCAACCAAGGCAAGAACGGCATTTCCCGTGTGGTATCCGGACAAAAAGCCCACGACAGCGCCCAATAACATCATGCCTTCGACACCCAGATTCAGCGATCCTGATTTTTCTGTCAACAGCTCGCCCAGCGTGGCGAACAGAAGGGGAGTGGCGGCGATGACGGCAGCAGCGAGAAACGCAATCATGCGATTGCCTCTTCACTCGCAGCCCCCGCAGCCGCCTCGCTTGCAGCCGACGCTCCGCCCGCCACCCCGCCACCCCGCCGACTCAGCCGATAGCTCAGGAAAAACTCGCTGCCCAGCACGAAGAACAAAATCGCGCCTTCAACGATTTCAGCGACGGACGCCGGAACCTGCAACTGCAACTGTATAAAGGCCGCTCCTTGCAGCAACATGGCGAACGCAACGCAGACTATCAACACCACAATCGCGTTCAGACGCGACAGCCACGCCGTGATAATGGCCGTAAATCCATAGTTGGCTGAAATCCCCGATGTCAGCGTTTTTTCGATGGCCGAGGCCTGAATCATGCCGACCAAACCGCACAACCCACCCGAAATCGACAGAGCGACGATAACAATCTGCCCGATGTTCATACCGGCGTATCGCGCGGTGTCAATGCTTTCTCCGACCACTGAAATCTCGTATCCCTTTTTCGTGTGCGTCAGAAAGAGGTATACGCCGCCAACCAAAACCAGCGCGATAACCCATCCTATATGAACGCCAAACAGACGCGGTAAAACGGCGTTTTCCGGATAGGGCGCGATTTTCGGAAACCCAGCCGAAGCAGGGTCTCGCCAGGGGCCGTACTGCAGGTAGGTGACAAATTTGATGGCCAGATAGTTCATCATCAGCGTGAAAATCGTTTCATTGGTACCAAACCGCACTTTGAACACAGCCGGCACCAAAGCCCACGCTGCCCCAAACACAATCCCTGCCGCCGCCATAACGCTCAACATTAACGCTGCCGGCCAGGTCACCGGCGCGTTCAGCGCGACCAGCGAAGCGCCCAGCGCACCCATCATAATCTGGCCCTCGCCGCCGATGTTCCAGAATTTCATCTTAAAGGCCACCAGAATGCCCAGCGACGCGATAGTCAGCGGCACGGCCTTGACGACGGTTTGCTGAATACGCAGCTTCGTGCCCAGTGAACCTTCCAGAATAGACCCGAACACCTGCAGGGGGTTCAGCCCGAACAGCAGCAGCACCAACCCCGCGAACACCAGCGACAGCGCGACCGCCGCCAGGCGCGCAACCAGCGTGGCGCGCGGCGACAGTTCGGGACGCTTGGTCAGCATGAACGGCAGGCGCAGACGGGCGCTCATGGACGTACTCGCTCCACATGACCTGCCGTATAGTTCATGCCGCCAGCCCCGCGACCGTCGCGACCGTCGCGTCAACCGACGTGCCACCAGTCATCAGAAAGCCCAGCTCTTCCTTCGTCGCGCGCCGCGCCTCTACCACGCCCGTCACGCGCCCGCCCGACAGCACGACGATACGGTCGCACAGCTCTAACAGCACGTCCAGGTCCTCGCCGATGAACACGATACCGACGCCCCGCAGTTTTTGTTCGTTCAGCAGCTCATAGATTTTGTAGCTGGCGCCAATGTCCAGCCCGCGTACGGGGTAGGCCGTGATGAGTACGCGCGGGTCAGAGTCGATTTCGCGCCCCAGCAGGATTTTTTGTATATTGCCGCCGGACAGCCGGGACACCGGTGTGGTCAATGACGGAGTGAGTACGTCCAGACGCTGCACGATGGTCTGTGCTTTAGCGACCGACGGTGCGCGGCGCAAGAGCGGTCCGGGGTAGCGGCGGTAGTCTTTCAGGATGATGTTGCTGATGATATCCATGCCGGCGACCAGCCCCATGCCCAGCCGGTCTTCCGGGATGAAGCCAATGCGAATCCCCAGATCGGTGATTTCCCGGGGGCTTTTGCCCAGGATATTGGCGCCTCCAAAAAAGATGCGCCCACCTGAGGCGCGGGTTAGTCCCGCCACAGTTTCACAGAGTTCCTTTTGACCGGAACCGGCCACACCGGCCACACCGACAATCTCTCCTGCATTGACGGTGAAAGAAACATCGCGCAGCGCCGTCTTTTTGTCCTTGTTGACGACGGTGACCTTGTCCAGAGTCAGTAGTGCCGTTCCACCCGACCCACTGCCGTCTGCCGTTCCGCCAGCAACCCCGCCGTTAGCACCGGCACCCACAACACCAGCCGCCCCATAGACCGGCCGCTCAATCTTCAAGTCAACGGTACGTCCGACGACCATCTCAATCAGTGTCGGCAACGCCACCTTCCGCGTCTCGGCGCGTCCGACGACCCGCCCGTGCCGCAGGACGGTAACGACGTCGCTGACTTCCATGACCTCGTTCAGTTTGTGCGTGATGATGACCACGGCGCAGCCTGCGTCGCGCAAACCGCGAACAATCGTAAACAACCGCTGGATTTCAGTCGGCGTCAATACGGCAGTCGGCTCGTCCATAATCAGAATCTTCGAGTCCCGCAACAACACCCGGATAATCTCCAGCGTCTGCTTTTCGCCCACCGACATATCGTAGACCTTTTTATGCGGGTCAACGTCCAACCCGTAGCGGTCAGACACGGCGCGTATGCGCGCGACCAGCGAGCGCTTGTTCACAAACAGACCCCCGGGCTGCCCCAGCAAAATGTTATCGGCGGCGCTCATGACGTCAACCAGCTTAAAATGCTGGTGAATCATGCCAATCCCGTAGCGAATGGAATCGGCGGGGGAGGCGAATGTCACCCGCCGTCCATACACAGCAATCTCGCCCCGGTCGGGCTGGTAAATCCCGGCCAGCATGTTCATCAGCGTGGACTTGCCCGCGCCGTTTTCCCCCAGCAAGGCATGAATCTGCCCCGCGCGCACGACCAAGTCAATGTCAGCGTTCGCGACCGCATTCCCAAAACTCTTGCTAATGCCGCGCGCCTCTATCGCAACGTCAGTATCCATATACCTACCAATTCATAAGCGAGTACGTCCATCACAGCAAGCAAAGTTCCCGTTGCCACTAATGGACGTACTCGCTCCACTCGTTCCTACTCGCTGGCTCCGGCGACCAGATAGTCAATCGCCCAAATCCCGCTGCGGTCCAGCGTGGTGCCTTCGGGCACGCGCTCTTTGCCCGCGTTGTCCTTAATCGGGCCGACGAAAATCGGCTTTGTCCCGGCTTCAATCTGCTGCTGCACCTCGGTGACCTTGGCCGTTATGTCGTCGGGGACGTTTGCCGTCAGCGGCGCCAGGCCGATGTAGCCGTCAGCCATCGTGCCGTAATAGGATTCCGGCGTCCACGAGCCGTCCAAAATCGCCTGCACCGTCGGAATCAGATAGACCTCGTGGTGCCAGACGGGTGCGGTCAGAAACGCTTTTTCCAGGTCAGCAATCCCGCTGTTGTCCAGGTTGTAGCCGATACAGTATTTGCCAGCGGCAGCCGCGGCCAGCTGCGGGCCGGTCGTGTCAGCATGCTGCGTGATGACGTCGCAATCCTGGTCCAGCAGCGCCTCGGCAGCCGCTTTCTCGTTGGCGGGGTCATACCAGCTGTTGATGTAGACGACCTTTACCTCAACGTCGGGATTGACGCTCTGCGCGCCCAGCGTAAAGGCGTTGATACCAATCTGCACCTCGGTGTAGGGAAACGCCGCGACGTAGCCCAGCTTGTTTGTCTTAGTCATGGACCCGGCAACAATGCCGCTCAGATAGCGCGGCTCTTCCATCGCGCCGAAATAGTTGCCAAAGTTGGTCTCGTTCATTTTGTTGCCGCTGAAGTGCAGGAAATCAATCTCGGCATAGTCGGGGTTGTTCGCCAGCTCGTCCAGCGCATCCATAAAGCCATAGCTCGTCCCGATGATAACTTTTGCTCCCTGGTCAATCATCTGAATAGCCGCGTCAGTCGCCGCCTGTTTGTTGGTATCGTCAACTTCCTCTTTCCAGATTGCCTTCACCTTGCCGCCAAAATACTCCTCCATCGCCACGGTACCGGCATGCTGCGCTTGCGTGTAGCCGCCGTCGCTCACGGTGCCGATGTAGATAAACCCGACGGTCAACGGCTCTCCCGTTGCCGCGTCCCCTGCCGGCTCGCCGCCCGTTGCGGGTTTGTCACCGCCACCCCCGCAGGCCACCAGCGCCAGCGCCAGCGCCACCAGAGCCAATACTAACAGCACTTTCTTCATGTGATTCTCCTTTGTCCCTGTATGTCGTCCACCAAATCTTCCCCACGAGACGTTACCGTCCCGTCATTTACCTACAATACCACACTATCTTGTGGATACAAGGGGCAGAGGAACAAAATGTGGTGGTTTTTGAGTGAGTACGTCCATTCCCGCCACTTAGCAACGACTCCGTAGACCACCTTTCGGACGAAGCCCGATTGGTGTCCGCTACTCGGCAGCAACTGCACGGACAGCAATCCGCTCGCTTGCGCGTACGGAAAGCTGTCCCTACAATTTTGACAGATTCTGAAGATGTGATTATTTCAGTCGGTTACCGTGCCAAATCTCTGCGCGATACCCAATTCAGACAATGGGCAATGAACCAGTTAAATGAGTAC
>JAIRWZ010000076.1 GCA_031268615.1 Actinomycetes bacterium
AGGCTGCCTTCGGTTCGTCCACCATGAGATAGACCAGCAATTCGGGGTCGCCGGCAGGTAAGTAGCCAATAAACGAGCTGATATAGAGTCCGTCAGAATACCCACCGCCCTTCGCGTTGGCTTTTTGAGCGGTGCCGGTTTTTCCCGCAACGTGATAGCCGGGTACCTTTACCAGTTTTCCGGTGCCGCTGGTCATGACCTTTTTCAGCACAGCCGTGGTTTGAGTCGCCGCCTGTGAGGAAATGACGCGTTTTTCCGTGAACTGCGGCAGCGATTCGTTGCCCGACGGGATGGCTTTGATAAAGTGGGGGGTGACCATCACGCCGTCGTTAGCGATAGCGGCTACGGCACGCGCCAGTTGAACCGACGTCATAGACAGACCCTGACCGAAAGAGAAATTCGACAGCGAGACATCGTTCCATTTGTCCGTCGAAGGCACCCAACCCCGTCCGGAACCGGGAAAATCAGTGCCGGGGGCTTCAGTCAGGCCAAATTTTTTCAGAGAGGAATAGTATTTCTTGCGACCAATTTTTTGAGCAATACGGGTTGTGCCCACGTTCGAAGACTCCTGAATGATGGCGCTGACCGACATGGTCTGCGTGGGGTGGTCGTGCGAATCTTTGACCGTGCGGGTGCCCACCCGAATAGACGAGGGCACATTAAATTTCGTTTTCGTCGTCACGACCTCTGAATCCAGAGCGGCGCCCAGCGTAATGCATTTCATGGTCGAGCCCGGTTCCAGCAGGTCTGTCAGAGGACGGTTTTTTATCGCTTCCGGCTTCGCCTTGTTATAGCTGTTGGGGTTAAACGTTGGCCAGGACGCGGCCGCATAGATTTCTCCGTTGCGCGGGTTCATGACAATGGCCGAAGCCGAAGCCGCTTGATACTGTTTGGTAACTGCTTTCAGCTCTTGCTGCACGCGATATTGAATGGCAGAATCTATGGTCAACATGATATCGGAGCCTTGCGTTGGCAGAATCGTGCGTTGCAGACCAGCCGGGATAACGTTGCCCTGCGCGTCACGTTCTGAAAAAGAAACGCCCAGGGTGCCGCGCAGCAATTCCTCGTAGGACATCTCTATGCCAGCAGCTCCCGTTCCTTCCCCACCTACAAAGCCGACGACCTGCGCTCCCACGCTGTCAGTTGGATACACGCGTTTGTAGTCCAGCTCGAAAGCAAGGGTCTGCAATTCCAGCTTCAGGCTGCGTTGGGCGTCGCTGTCGTCTTTGTGAACCTCGGCGCGCGCCTTGATGTCGTCTACCAGGGCAGGGTCAACTTTTTTGGCTACGATGGCATAGCGACCTTCACGCGACAACGCCTTGAGATAGGTCGCGGTATCACCGCCCAGCGCCTGCGTCAGTATACGAGCAATGGTTTGTTTATACGTAATGAGGCTGGGGTCGGCAATGATATTGTAAACTTGTATGGATTTTGCCAGCTCATTGCCCTCCCGGTCGAAAATCGCACCACGAGCGCCGGGCGTCTCGATACGACGCAGGCGCTGCGATTCTGCAGCTTCTGTTAAACGAGCCGCGTCAAAAACCTGCAGATAGACAAAGCGACCGGCCGCGCTCAACAGACACAACACCAATACCGCAGAAAATAAAAAGAGGGCGCCGCTTCCCTTTTTCACGGTATCGGCGCCCCTTTAACGCAAACTCGCCAGGCCGACGTCGCCAACCAGCAAGGTCGATGCTTCACCAGCCGTCAACTGTGCCAGCATGCGCAGGACTGCTCTCGGCGTAGCGGCAGTAGGCACGACCACGGCAGGCGTCGTTGTGGCGGCAGAGGTACCCGTCGGAGCAGTCACACCCGACGACGCGTCCGTCCCTTCCGACGGGGCCGTGCCGGACTGCGCCAGCGCCAGCGCCTGTGCCTCTGCCCGCGCGTTTTCGGCGCGCGCTTCGGCCGCCATTTCCGCCGTGGAAAGCGTCACGAACATGGGGTCGTCATCGGCCGGCACCATCGCCAGTTGCTGGACCGCAAAACGTTCAACGCGTGGCGAGGTCATCAACGCAGCCCTTCGCAGTTCCAATTCTTCGGAGCGACTGAGTGTCGCCGCTATTTTTTCTTGCAACAGCTCGGATTGTTTCGCGGCACGAGTAGCCTCGGCGGAAAGCCACACCGGGCCCAGTCCCAAAAGGACGACGGCAACAGCCACACAGCCGACAATGGCGAACATTCGCCGATATTTTTGCTCGCTGTGGGCACCGGCCCGATACTTTGCCTTTTTTGCTTTTTCACGTGCCACCTTCAAAACTCCCTTCCTTTCTTTCTCTATTTCGTGAGTACGTCCACTCCTATAGCCTTTCTGCCACTCGCAGCCTCGTACTGCGAGCCCGCGGGTTTTCCATCACTTCCTGCTGGGTCGGCCGCAACGCGTGCGGCGTCAAAACCCGCAGCTCCCCTACCGCTCCACACGCACAAACCGGCAAATCCGGGGGACAGACACACCTACCCGCATGCGCGGAAAATATCCGTTTGACAATGCGGTCTTCCAAAGAATGAAAACTCAGCGTCGCGACGCGACCTCCGGGGCGCAACCAGCGAATGGCTGCCTCCAGACCTGTTTCCAAAGCCCCCAGCTCATCGTTAACGGCAATGCGGAGGGCCTGAAAAGTCAAGCGAGCCGGATGGCGACCTTGTCTGCGCGCGGCGGCGGGAATAGCGGCTTTCACCAATTCCCGCAGTGACACAACGTCCGTCAACGGCTCTTGCTCGCGTTGGCGAACGATTGCCCTCGCAATGCGTCCGGCCCATCTTTCCTCTCCGCCACGGCGCAGTATACGAACCAGTTCGGCTTCATCAGCCTGTGCCAACAGTTCCGCGGCCGTGGGCGTCCCTCCGTCCGGATTCATGCGCATATCCAAAAAAGCTGCCGCGGCGCGCGGGTCAGCCTCAGCTTCGGTCCTGCTCTCGGCACCAGCTCCCGTCCCAGCGTCATGAAAGCTGAACCCGCGCTCATAGCTGTCCAATTGCGGTGACGACACCCCCACATCAAACAGAATCGCGTCAACCCAGGCCAGCCCCAGGTCACCTAGCAAGGTATCCAAATCGCGAAAATTACCCTGCCGCACAAACACCTCGCCCTGACTTCGCAGCGGCGCCAGACGCGTCTCGGCGGCTGCCAGCGCCGCGGGGTCTTGGTCTATCCCGACCAGTATCCCGCCCGGCATAGTTGCCTTACCTAACTCCAGGGCATGACCGCCACCTCCTACCGTAGCGTCAACCACTATTGCGCCACGCGCAACCTGCAAAGCCGTCGCCACTTCCCGTGGCATGACCGGAATATGATGGTATTCAGTTGTCAAGAGCGCGCTGTTTTCTCAGCTCGCTTACCCGGCGAATGTTGTCACGCCGGTCGACCGAGGCGCGGTGCGCCAGAAAGTCCTCACGGTTCCAGAGGTGGATAGTTTTACCCATGCCCACCATCATTACGTCCTTACCCAAATTCGCGTACTCGCGCAAACTGTCGCTGACGCGCACGCGCCCGGCGCTATCCAGAGTCAGATATTCGGCTGAACCCAGAAACTGATACAGGGTATCCTGCAAGTCATAGTCCAGCTCATCCCCTTCCAACCCATCAGTGAAACGCTCATATTCAGCCACCGGATAGACCCACAAACAGTTCAGCGTACCCTCAACGATGACGACTTCCTCGCCCAGAGCCCCACGGAACTCAGACGGAACAGGAACGCGTCCCTTCGCGTCCATACTGCGTGGTTTATTTCCGCTAAACTTGTGCATCGACCCTTCGTCATATCCCTTCGTCATTCTTAAGAACTTGACTTCAGCGATACACAGTATATGACACGAGTTCCCACGATGCAACACTTTTCTACTTTTTTCTGGTAATTGGTTAGATTTTACTCATAAAAAAGGAACGGCCGAGCCCAGACATACCCGAGGGATATGCCGACCACCGGACAGCCCGGACGGTACCAAACCCGAACACCCCACCAAACAGACACAAAAAAGACCCTCGCGGGGGGTCGCGAGGGTCTCCCAAACGTCACGCTCAAATTGGAGAGGCAAGCCTCAGGACCATCCGGCCCAATCGCCTCGTAGTTTTTAGTCTTTCGCGCCCTTCTTCTTCGCTTTCGCTGCTTCCTTGGCAGCATGTTGAGCTTCAAAGGCCTCGTCAGCCGGCAGATACTGCTCGACTTTTTTCATCGACAGCGCCGCGAACACGCCCGTCGCCACGCCCACCACACAAATCAGCACCATACAGGTGTAGAAGAAATTGTTCATCACCATCGGAATGTTATAGGTGAACAACCACTGTGACATCCAAGCGCCCATCAACTGACCTCCCATAGTCTCCGTGTCTCTTTGACAGAAACATTGTAGCGGTTTACCGCCCTGTTATGCAAGTGCTGTTTTAGCAACTTCTACCAACTGCGCAAACGCGGTCGGCTCTTCGATAGCCAGCTGGCTCAATACCTTACGGTCCAGAGTCACTTCGGCTGCCTTGAGCCCCGCGATGAAACGGGAATAGGAAATGTCGTGCAGACGACAGGCAGCATTGATACGCGTAATCCACAACCTGCGAATCTCGCGCTTTTTATTGCGCCGGTCGCGATAGGAATACTGCAGCGAATGTTGTACCTGCTCTTTTGCGGCCCGGTAACTACGCGACTTGGCGCCATAATAGCCCTTGGCGCGTCCCAGCATAGTGCGGCGTTTCTTATGCGCGTTCAGCGCTCTTTTTACTCTTGGCATATCAATCGTCTCCTTATTTGTCCTGATTAATTCAATTCCACGCCACGAAAGTTAGCCGCGTGCCAGTTTTTTCTTTACCATGGGAACATCAGCCTCTGACACCAGCGTGTCATGGCGAAAGCCCCGAATCCGCTTCGGACTTTTTTTGGTCAGAATGTGACTCTTGAAAGCCTTGCCGCGCACTACTTTCCCGTTTTTGGTCACGCGAAAGCGTTTCGCAGCTCCCTTATGCGTTTTCATCTTAGGCATCGTTCGTCTCCTTTTCTTTCCCGTCTGTACTCACCGCAAGTCTCTCCCCTGCCTTCTTGCGCAACGGAGAAATCAGCATGTGCATGTTGCGTCCTTCCAACTTGGGCTGATTCTCAATAGTCGCCACATCAGCCAGTTCGTCGGCCAACTTCACCAAAATGTTCAAGCCTTGTTCAGGGTGCGCCATCTCGCGCCCACGAAACATAATGGTGACCTTAATCTTGGCGCCCGCGTCCAGAAACCTCAGAATATGCCTTTTCTTAGTCTCATAGTCGTGCGTATCCACCTTGGGCCGAAACTTCATCTCTTTAACATCGGTGCG
>JAIRWZ010000078.1 GCA_031268615.1 Actinomycetes bacterium
CAGTAAGGCGCAGACCAGTTCCCGAATGTTCGGGTCATCGTCCACAATCATAATCTTGCTCATAACAGCTCACCTCAGTGGCAGTGTAACACGGAAACGTAAACGGAGATTAAACGCCAGGCAACACACCTGACACACCCTCGAAGTTTTATCTCCCTATAACTAAATGATTTTTTCATCCCGTTTGGGAACGCCCGCCGCGGATTTTCTTTTTGTAGTTCGCGGATTTTCCTCTTTCAAACTAAATATATTAGTTTATAATTAAAAGCAGTAGCAAAAGGAGGTACATTAATGGTACGACAAAGGAACCTGACAAATGACGCGGTGATGGATGCCGCCGTATCGCTGGTGGAGCAAGGCGGATTGGAGCGTCTGACCATCTCAAGCCTTGCGGAAAAGCTCAGTGTCAAGCCACCGTCGCTATACAACCATGTGAGCGGAATCGGCGAGGTGACAAGGCAGCTTGCCGATATCGTGTTGTCCCGGATGGAGGACGCAGTTAAGACCGCTGCGGTCGGACGCTCGAAAGAGGCGGCCATCCGCGCAATCGCAATCGGCTACAGGAAGTTTGCGCTTAACCACCCGGAGCTGTACCGCGCCTTCACCACCGCGCCTTCGATTGACGTGAAAGAACGCCTCAGTTCGCTTGCAAACACGCTACGCCAAGTGCTTGCGCCGTTTGAGCTGGCCAAAAGAGACGAGACGAACTTCGTCCGGCAGTTCCATGCCTCGCTGCACGGCTTCGTCGCACTCGAAAGCGCGGGCTTCTTCCAAAGCGTGGAAGTTCCTGTGGACGACAGCTTCGCATCGCTGGTTGATTGCCAGATAAGGATACTCAAAACAATCAAGGAGCTGTCCTGATGAATGCCCTACAAATCTTCGCGCTCGGTGCGCGTGAACGTGTGAGCAGCCTGCCGCGCATACTCGCGCTCGTCTGCATCGTTGTCATACCGATACTGTACCCGCTCTTTTGGCTGCAGGCGTTCTGGAACCCATACGCCAACATCGGGGAGCTGCCAATTGCATTCGTCAATGAGGACGCGGGCGCATACGGCGCGGCGTTGCAGTCAGAGCTTGAAGGCGACGACACGATGGACTGGTACTTCATAGACCGTGAGACCGCCGACAGCGGGCTACGTGACAAGACCTACTACGCTGTGTACGTCGTGCCGAGCGTATTTTCAGAAAAGATTGGCAACGCGCAGACCGCAGAGATAGAGACTTATGTCGATGGCAAGAACAACTATCTGTCCACGCTACTTGCAAGCCAAATCGGTGCAAGAATCGAAAGCAGCCTTTCGCAGCAAATCGCTTTCAACGCAGCGGACAAGGCGTTGTCAAGCGAGAGCGTCGCGCAGTTCGTGGCGAACCCTGTTGAGAACGCCGTCACTGATGTCAACCCGCTGCCCAACAGTGGCACTGGTTTTGCCCCGTACTTTTCCAGCCTCGCCTTATGGATTGGCGCGTTGCTCATCACTATGGCGGCGAGCAAGCCGATAGGCGGTGAGCGATGGCAGGGATTCAGAGGCGCGCACGCGGTGGTCGGACGCTTCCTGCTCTATGCCGCGATTGGCGTGGCGCAGTCCGCGATGCTCGTGGCGGTGTATGCCTTCCTCGGCATAACAATGTCAAGTGTACTACTGACGTTTTTGGCATTGGTGGTCTGTTCTCTTTGTTGCATCGCCCTCGTATCAACATTCATTTCCCTGTTTGGGCGGTTCGGCCAGATGCTATCCATGCTCATATTGCTGTTTCAACTCACTTCAAGCGGCGGCACATACCCCATCGAACTTGCGCAAAACGGACTGTTCCAAGCACTGCATCCGTTTGTGCCATTCACTTATTCGGTCAACGCCCTGCGTGAGACGATTTCCGGCGTACCGTTAGATGGCTATGTGGTCGCACACGCGCTTTTAGTTCAAGTGGCTGTAGCCGCTATCGCCGTGCTTGCCTGCTCCATAGCAGAGACGGTCAAGCGCTATAAGCGGTTTTCTACCATTATGAAGCAAAAGGTGCTGAGGGCTACGAAATAGAGGTCTTTTCGACCGGAGATAGGTCTGGGCTGGCCATAGAGAAGTCCTGAAAGGAGCAATATGCCAAAACTCTACTATCAAGGACACAGCTCATACCGCCTGACATCCGACGACGGGAAAGTTGTTTTTATTGACCCCTATGTTGGCGACGGCTACGAACTGCCCGCAGATATCATTCTCGTCACCCACGGGCACCATGACCACAATCAAATCGACAAGTGTACGCAAAAACCAGGATGCCGTGTCATCACGCACGAGGATGCTTTGATAGGCGGCGTGTACCAGACGTTTGATGTTAGCGGCGTAACCATCGAGGCGGTTATGGCCGGAAACCTCTTGCACAATCCCAAAAAATGCGTGGGTTACATCATCACGGTTGACGGCGTGAAGCTCTACGCATCCGGCGATACTTCCAAGACCGAGCAGATGGTCGAGTTTGCTGCGCGGGCAATCGACTATGCGGTTCTATGCGCCGACGGCAAGTTCAATATGGGCTTGCGCGAAGCTGCTGAGTGCGCCCGGCTAATCGGGGCAAAGCATAACATTGTCGTCCACACTAAGCCAGGCGCCTTGTTCGACCGCTCGAAAGCGGAGAAGTGGGACGCTCCAAACAAGTTGATTGTCGAGCCAGGGCAAGAAGTGGTATTGAACCGTTAGACGGGTGGTATCAAGAGTCAAAACCCGGTGGTATCCAATGTGGGTACCACCGGTACTATTGGCCGCTGATAATCACCAGCAACCTACAGCACCAGCAGGAGTTTTCTGGGTAAGCCGTCAAACAACGCTTTCCGGAGACACTTCGCCCACAGCGTCAGTCTGCTCCTCAGGGACAAGGGGACAGGGACAAGGGGAACGTTTCTCCTGTCCCAGTTACAGTTCAAACCCAATGTCATCTTTGCGTAGTCGCGAAGCAACATCCCCCTGTCATTCTTGCGTAGTCGCAAAGCGCCCCCCGCCCTGTCATTCTTGCGTAGCGGCGTAAGCCGCGAAGCGAGAATCCATCGTGGTGGCCGTAAGGCCGCCGCGAAAGTACCAAGAGCGTAACGCCGTGGGCGTTACGCGAAACTATGTTAC
>JAIRWZ010000095.1 GCA_031268615.1 Actinomycetes bacterium
ATCCGCACGCTTGCGCGTGCGGATTGCGGTCCCTGTATGCGGCAGGTATGGGCGTACTCACTTCGCTTCTCCCATCGTCTGCGCAATTGTGCTACACTGCAATAGTTCAGGTAGCAGGCAGGTGTGCGTACGTTTCACCCTGCGCATTAGGTAGGAAGATACGATTGTAGATTTGAGGATAAGGAGCCGCCATGAATAAGCGTGCGCGTAACCGTCTGATTGGAATCTCAGTTATCTTGCTGGTGGTCATTGCTGGCGCCTTGCTATTTTTCACGCAACAGGGCGCGGCGACGAATATGACCGTCGCCGAAATCGTGAAAGACCCGGAGGCCGTCGGGCGGCGCGTTGAGGTGACTGGGACGGTCGTGAACGGCAGCTGGGACAAAAAAACTAATCCGATGACCTTTAAAATTCGCGAGGCGGACGACAAGAAAGATGTCGGCCCTCAGATTACGGTGGTCTATACCGGCGGGCTGCCGCAGACCTTCGGCGACGGGGTCGAGGCTATCGTGACGGGCGATTACGAGCAGGGCGAACTGTTGAAATCGGCCAGCATGATTACCAAGTGTCCGTCGAAATATGAGAGTTCAACAGACGCCTATCAGGTAACGCAGCTGAAAGAGCGGGCAGAACAGATGGTGAACATTCCGGTGAAAGTGGCCGGTGTGGTCAAGCCGGGCAGTCTGCAACCGCCCGGAGGCGCGGTGCGCTTCATTATTCTGAATGCGGAGGGCGCCAGTGATGAGCTGAATATCAAGTTTGACGGCGCTTTGTCCGATGAGGTGAAAGACGATGCCAAGGTAGTCATTACCGGGGAGCTGGATGAGAACGGCGCCTATATAGCAACTGAGGTGGCGCTGGAGAAATAGCCTTGGGGGCGGGGGACAAGCGGGGCTGTAGGGCGGGCATTTCACGCCCGCCGTGCGTGAGCGTACTCGCGGTCGTGATGGGGAAGGTTGCAGAGTCGAGGGATAGGAGACTGACACGATGTTGATGCTGGGACGAATCGGACTGTGGGCTGGATTTCTGGCGGCGCTCTTTGCGGTGCTGATGTTGCTGATTGGCAGAACACCGGATAAGGCGGGACGCCAGGCTACGCGTGGGGGCTTTTATTTGACGCTGGCCTCGGCGGTTGGCATGACGGTTGCGGTCGTTGTTGTTGTGGCCGCGTTTATGACGAAGGACTACAGTTTCGCCTATGTAGCTGAAAATCACAGTACCGATGCTTCGGGCCTGGCCTGGTTGTACCAGCTGGCGGGGCTTTGGGCGGGGCAGGCTGGGTCTGTCCTGTTCTGGACCTGGCTGATGACTTTGTTTTCCGGTTATCTGGCTTTCAAAAGCAGTCGTGACAGTGCTGAAGGAGGAACTTTGGGTTCGGCGGCGCTGATGGTGATGAATGCCATCATCGTGGTGTTTTGTCTGCTGATGGTGCTGACGGATGGCAATAATCCGTTTTTGGTAACGCCCGCGGAATACTATGTGAATGGTCAGTTGATTGGCGCGGCCAGTCAGTGGGGTATGAGTCCGCTGCTGCAACACTGGGCCATGATTTTGCACCCGCCGACGCTCTTTATCGGCTACGCAGGTCTGGCGGTTCCCTTCGCCTATGCTTTGGGAGCGCTGATTGTGGGCGATACCAGTTCGCGCTGGGTCAAAGAGGTGGACCGCATTACGGTGTTTAGCTGGCTGTTTTTGGGCATTGGTATTGGACTGGGCGCGGTGTGGGCCTACGTGGTATTGGGTTGGGGTGGTTTCTGGGGTTGGGACCCGGTGGAAAACGCCTCCATCCTGCCGTGGTTTGTCGGTTTGGCGCTGATACATTCCATGACGGTGTATCGTCGCAAAGGCAACCTGAAAGGCTGGACCTTTATTCTGACGGCGATTACCTTTGTGATGGTCGTGATGGGTACCTTTATTACGCGCAGCGGCGTAGTGCAATCGGTGCATATGTTTGACAAGGATACGATGGCGTATACGATTTTCTTGTCGTTAATGATAGTGTCGTTGGCAGCGATGGTCATCGCCATGTTAGTGCGCAAAAATCAGCTGCAGAACACGAGCGAGTTTGAATCGCTGACAGGCAAAGATGCCATGTACTTTTTGAACAACGTCATCATGACCCTGGCCTCGGTTATCATTTTGTTTATGACGATGGCGCCAGCGCTGATTAAGCGCACGTATGGCGTGAATCAGTATGAGGTCATTGCTCGTATCGTTGGCCTGATATATCTGGCGATTTTAGCAATCTGTCCGACCTTGAACTGGGGCAGCACCGACCGGGGCACCGTCTGGTCACGGGTTAAATGGCCGCTTGCGGTGACGATAATCCCCTTGGGGCTGTTGGTTTGGGAATGGCTGGCCAACCTGCGTCCGGTGTATGCGGACATGGTGCAGGCTGGTGGCGAAACGGCGAAGGCCTTCACGATGTATGGACCGTTTTTATACGACGCCATTACCTTGCTGGGCTTTGCTTTGGGTTCGTTCCTGATAGTTAACACGGGCGCGCTGTTCGTGCGTGGCGTGAAGGCGCGGAAAAAAGCAACGGGCGAGAGCGTCCTTTCCAGCCTCGGCACCATTTTGTGGAAGGCACGGAGGCAGTCCGGCGGTTATATTGCGCATATGGCTATGGGCATTGTCGTCATTGGGTTGATTGGTTCGGTCATGTATGTGCGCAGTGGCATGTATAACCTGCCGAATAAGCCTGGCGAGTCCAAGATTGAGATAGCTGATTATACCTTTACTTTTATGGGTTTGACCTCGGAAACTTTGCCTAACGGGGATGTGAACTCGATTGCCACATTCAATGCAGAGCAGGACGGCAAATCTGTCGGTGTTTTTGCCCCATCAGTCACCCGTTTTGCTGTACAAGGGCAGAGTCGCCACAATGCCTCGGTCAGAAGTGAGGCGCTGCGCGATATTTTCTTCGCGTTAGGAGACCAGAACGACGAAAACGTAATTCCCGTTGAGATTAAAATCAACCCGTTGATTTGGCTTACCTGGATTGGTTTTGCGTTGCTTATGGTGGGGAGCGCCCTATCGACGTTTCCCAAGAAAGCGCCTGTTGCTGCGCCGGGCGGCGCGGGTAAGAAAAAGGCGGCGAAGGCGCGCTAATGCAAGCCCTGGAGGTTGAACATCTGTCCAGAGTGTTCGGTGCGCGCAAAGCGCTGGATGCTTTGAGTTTCCAGTTGCCGGTCGGCGCCTTTCTGTCCATCTTTGGGCCGAATGGGGCTGGCAAGACCACGCTGCTGCGGGTGCTGTCCACCCTGACGCCTCCTTCTCGGGGAGGGACGGCGAAGGTGTTTGGCTACGATGTGGTCGCCGACGCCGTCGAACTGCGCAGTCGCATTGGCGTTATCAGCCACAACCCCTTATTATATCCTGATTTGACCGCGGAAGAAAATCTGCATTTTTTTGCTGACTTGTACTGTATCGAAAATCCCCAGACGCGCATTGATGAGCTGTTGGAAGCCGTCGAGTTGAAGCACCGGCGTCTGGATTTGGTACGCACCTTTAGTCGCGGCATGACCCAGCGCTTGTCTATCGCACGCGCCCTGTTGCCCCATCCTGATATTCTGTTCCTGGATGAGCCGTATTCAGGTCTGGACCCTCACGCGGCTGACATTTTGGACAGTTTGCTGGCACAGGTACGCGACCGCTATACCTTTGTGATGGTCAGCCATGATCTGGACAAGGGGCTGGAGCTGTCGTCACATGTGCTGATTTTGGCGCGGGGGAAGAAAGTGTTGTTCGAGCAGCGCGGCGACATTGACGACACACAGTTCAAACAGCTGTATCGTGATACCGTAGGGCTGGGGGTGAGCTGATGCCTGAATTGCGCGATGACTTTCGTCGGAAGGACAGCTTGCCGTCTGCGGACGCCAAACATCCTGCGGGCGGAAGGCGTCCTTTCAGGGAGCAATCGGTTTCGTCGATGGACGTACTCCCAAAGATTAATTCGTGGCGGCAATTCCGGGCTTTACTTCGTAAAGATATTGTGATGGAGCTGCGCACGAAGGAAATGATTACCTCGATGGGCTTGTACGCCTTGCTGGTGCTGGTCATCTATTATGTTGCCTTGTCGCAGGCCGGCGACAACTTTGATGTCGGACGCATTGCGGCCGGGCTGCTGTTGCTGGTGATTGTGTTCACCTCGATGTTGGGGCTGAATCGCTCGCTGGTACACGAGCAGGATCAGGGGCAGCTGGAGGCCTTGTTGTTGTCTCCGGTGGACCGCCCGATTATCTTTTTCGCGAAGGCGCTCACGAATCTGTTGTTTCTGGGGCTGGTCGAGTTGGTGGTCACCCCGATTTTTCTGCTCTTTTTCGTGGCGCGGTCAGAATCTGTGCAGTTTGGCCCTGCCTGGATGCTGGTTCTGGCGCTGCTGGTTGGCAGTATCGGGATTGCTGGTGTGGGCACCTTGCTGGCTACAATGTCGGTCAACACGAAGGGGAAGGATTTCGTGTTAGCCGTGCTGTTTATACCGGTGATGTATCCTCTGTTGATGGCGATTATTGCGGCGCTGTCAGCGGTGATTGCTGGTCCTTTAGGTTGGCAGACCGGATATTGGCAGATGTTAGCGGTAGCTGTCGGCTATGATGTGATTATGCTGACTGCTGCCTTTGGTTTGTACGAATTTATTCTATCGGTTTGAGTGACGAGGACGAGGAGGCGATTGTGTGAAAAAGGAATTGAAATGGGCCATTGTGCTGGCCGTCATCGGTGGATTGCTGACGACGGTGGCCTTTGTGATGGCTTTCACGACAGCCGGGGTGCGCACCTTCGGTTTTGTGGATACGCCCGGGGCGGTTGATACTGTCTATCCCTTAGCGCCGCCGGATTCGCAACCCACAGATGGCACTCTTAGATATCAGCGACCCTGGTTCAGCCAAAAGATATTTTATTTCCACGTACCGCTTGCCGAGGCATCGCTTCTGGTGTTTACGCTGGCCGCTGTGTTTGCCGTACTGTTTTTGATTAAGCGAAAAAAGAGCTACGATACGCGCAGTTACGTGGGTATGGAGACCACGCTGGTGTTCTCGGTGGGCACCATGATTACCGGTGTTTTGTGGACGATACCTTCCTGGTTGTCTGACTGGACGCAAATTGTGCCCGTTATGATGGCCGAGCCTCGACTGGTGACCTATCTGTTTATGCTGCTATTGGTCGTTGCCTATTTTGTCCTGCGCAATTCCATCGACGACGAGGAACGCCGCGCTGTCTACAGTTCGGTCTTTGCTATTGTTGCCTGGCTGTCGGCGCCGATTACCTTTTTTATCACGCGTATCAATCCGAATGGGCAACACCCCGTTGTGTTTCAGTCGGGTATGGATCCGTCTAACCTCATTCCGTTTATTCTGGGGCAACTGGGTATGCTGGCTCTGGGTTTCGCCATCTATTCTTTGAGGATTGCCGAGGAGTCCTCGCGCGAGGCGCTGGCGGTCATCAAGGATTCTTTTGAGGGTTGAGATGAACGATAGCGATAATGACAATGACAAATGACAACGACAACGGCTGAACTGACTGAATAGAACAGGAGATTTGAAATCATGGAACTTATCAATCCCACCAACACCGAGCTGTATAAACTGGCCATTCACGACGCACCCTATGTCATTGCTGCCTACGCCGTGCTGTGGGTGGCGCTGGTCGGCTATGTGACGCTGATTTTGCGCCGCATGTTAAAAATCGAAAAAGAAATTGACGTGCTGGAAGACGCCGTCAAGAAATAAAAAGTTGAGGGGGCACGCGCGTTATGCACACACTATCTATCATATTGTTCTGGGCGGCGTTCTGCGTCTTTCTGTTGGCCAGTTCAGCTTTTGCCCATAACCTGGTGCGTCCGCACCTGTTCTCTGAGCGAACGGGGCGTATCGCGACTGTGCTGGCCTGGCTGTTGCTGACCGCAAGCATTGGTTTGAGCCACGCGTCGGCTGCCCAGTTGGGTGGCAGCACGCCACTGACCGGTTCAAACCAGCTGGTCCTGGTAGCATGGGCCTTGGTGCTGGCTTATTTTCTGCTGACGTATGTGCTGAAATTCCCTCGTTATGGCGCTGCTCTTATCCCCCTTACGGCGGCGCTGATGTTTGTCGCGCAAATCATTCCCTCTCGCAGCGCGGTTCCCGGTCTGGCGCCGACAGCGACGACGGTCACGTCACAGATGAGTTCGGCCTATGTCACGCTGCATGTGATACTCATCATATTCGGCAACGCCCTGTTGCTGATTGGTTGTGTCGCGGCAGCGCTCTATCTCTACGCTGACCACGCCCTGCGCGCGCACCTGAACTCTGCGTTGGCACGCGCCCTGCCCTCACTGGGTAACATTGAACGCCTGACGGTGCGCGTTATCTCCATCGGCCTGCCCATCTATGTGATGGGGATGGCGCTGGGCGTTACGCGTGCCATAGTGGTTGACGCGCGCCTCTGGTGGGCTGACCCGCGCATTATTTTGTCCGGCGCCGTGCTGGTCATATTCGTTACCTATCTGGTAGTGCAGCTGCGACAGCGTCTCTCTGCGGTGACGACCAGCTGGATGGCCGTCGGTGGCGGTGTCGTCATTGTTGTGCTGATGGTTTTGGCTCGCACTTTGCCCTACGGCTTTCATATTTTCGGGGTACTTTGATTATGCGCATTACGCAAGACATGAGGGTTCTGATTAGCGAAGGGTTCCTAGGTAGGGGAGCGGTTATTGTCAGCGCGCGTGTTGCGCGCGGTGCATGATTCGGCAGCGTCAGGCCGATTTGACATAAGGTATCTCGCGGGTAGGAATTACCGTCTGCTGTGACGGTGCGCCCGCTGGATTATATTCGCCCTCTGTGGCCTGCTTGCCTGAACACCATGTACGCCGCCGGGGGGCGAGATTTTGGACAAGGCATCCGGGACTTTTGTGCTTTGTGCGGCAGAAGTTCCGGAGCCTTGTCAGTGTGTGCGGTGTCAAGGGCGTCAGAGACAAAAGGACAGTGGGTCGTGGACGCGAGAGAGCGGGCACGGAGCGCTGGACAGGAGACAGAGGTCAGGTATCTGTTGCGTGACGCAAACAGTGACTGAGAAACGATGAGGATTTTGGAATGCAACTGACAGTAGTGGGGTTGAGTCATAAGACCGCGCCGGTTGACATGCGCGAGCGTGTGAGTTTTCCGGCCGATGTGCAAGCTGCGGCGCTGCATGCGCTGCTGGGGCGGACAGGGATGCTGGAAGCGTTGATACTATCAACTTGCAACCGTACCGAGGTCTATGTGGTCAGCGACGATGAAAGTGACGGTCCGGCTGAGGTCAGCGCGTTTATCGCGGAATTTCACGGTCTGGACCTTGTCGGCATGACGCGCTATCTGTATGTGAAAACTGGCGAGGACGTCGTGCGGCATTTGTTCCGCGTGGCGGCGTCGTTGGATTCCATGGTGGTGGGAGAGGCACAGATTTTAGGGCAACTGAAAGAGGCCTATGACTATGCCTTCAAAGAAGGAGCAACGGCGCGTATTTTCAACAAGCTGTTTCGGGCTTCGTTTGAAGTGGGGAAAAGGGTACGTAGCGAAACGGCCATTGGTTCGTCAGCCGTCTCTATTTCCTACGCGGCGATTGAGCTTGCGAAGCGTGTGTTTGAGAGTCTGGAAGGTCGGCGTGTGCTGCTGCTGGGCGCTGGAGAGATGAGCGAGCTGACAGCGACGCATTTGCAGGCAAACGGCGCCGGACAGGTATACGTTGCTAACCGGACCTTCGCCCGTGCCGAAGAACTGGCGGCGAAGTTTTCAGGTCAGGCTGTGCCCTTCGAGCAGAGATACGAGATATTAAAAAAGGTTGACATTGTGGTGTCGGCTACAGCCGCCAAAGACTATATCATCACCTATGAGGGTCTGGCAGCTGCTGTTCTGCGTCGTCGAGACCCCTTGTTCATGATTGACATTGCCGTTCCGCGCGACATCGACCCGCGCTGTGGCGAATACCGCAACGTGTACGTGAGCGACGTGGATGCGTTAGATGGCGTAGTAGCGGCCAATAGAGAAGAACGTATGCGGGAGGCGCGACGCGCCGAAGGGATTATTGAGGAAGAAATTACTGGTTTTGAACACTGGCTGGAAATTATGGAAGTTGAACCGACCATTGCTGCTTTGCGTGAGCAGGCAGAGACCGTGCGGGAGGCCGAGTTGGAGCGTGCATTGAAACGTCTGGGACATTTGAGCGAGGTTGACCGAGAGACAGGTCAAAAACTAACCCAGTCCATTACGAATAAAATGCTGCACTATCCCACCCGCAAGCTGCGCGAAGCCAGCGGAGGGCGCAAAGGAATCGCGACGATTGAGACGGCACGGTATTTGTATGGGCTGGAGGATAAGGCGGACGGGCAGCAGGGCTTTCGCCTGATACAATCGCTGTTAGGGCGCCGCCCCCGCAGCGCTGACGTGGACGATTTATGACAGAAGAAGGGGCGCACATGAATACACGCACGAAACTGACTATCGGAACTCGCGGCAGCAAGCTGGCGCTGTGGCAATCGCGTTATGTCGCCAGTCTGCTCAGTGAACAGACTGGTCTGCCGGTCGAGCTGGAGATTATCAAGACCACGGGCGACAAGATACTCGACGTACCGCTGGCCAAAGTGGGAGGCAAAGGGCTGTTCACCAAAGAGCTGGAAGTCGCTCTGCTGGACGGACGGGTGGACTTGGCAGTGCATTCGATGAAAGACGTGCCGACCGAGTTGCCTGAAGGTTGTGTGCTGGCCGGTATGCCGGCTCGTGAAGATGCACGGGACGTGCTGGTGTCGCACCACGATGAGGATTTGCTGACTCTGGCAGACGGCGCGCGCGTGGGCACCAGTTCGCTGCGTCGTATAGCTCAACTGCGCAGTCTGCGTCCTGACATCGAAATCGTTGATGTGCGTGGCAATCTGGACACGCGTATGCGCAAAGCCGAGGAAGGCGAAGTTGATGCCGTTCTGTTGGCGGCAGCCGGTATTCGCCGCATGGGTTGGAAGACGCGTATCAGTTCGTATATTTCGGTTGAACAGATGGTGAGCGCGGTCGGTCAAGGCGCCATTGGTATCGAGATTCGCAAGGATGACAATTTCATGAAGGAGGCGTGCGAAGCATTGAGCGACGCGCCGACCCTGCTGTGTGTTAACGCGGAGCGCGTAGTGATGAAAACTCTGGAAGGAGGGTGTCAGGTACCCATTGGCGCCTGGTGCAGGCTCGTTGATACGGGGAAGCGGGACGAAGCGTTGCTCATGGATGCCATGGTTGGCTCGGTGGATGGAACGCGAATCCTGCGCACGCAACGTCGCGGGGACGTGACGGAGCCGGAAGCTCTGGGCTTGGCTGTGGTTGCCGACTTGCGCGCTCAGGGCGCCGACGAGATACTGGCAGAAATACGGGTAGAGTGACCCGCACCATCATACTGACCCGCCGTCGCGAACAAAGCTCCGAGTTAGCGGCAGCCTTAACCGCGCATGGCGTGTGCGTCCTGTATTTTCCGACAATCGCTCTGGCTCCCCCGCCTGATGAAGCGCCGATTCGCGCGGCGCTTGGGCACTTGGATAGCTACGACTGGCTTTTATTTACCAGCGCCAACGCGGTGGAACGATTTTTCCGGTATATGACCGTAGGGACACCTTCTGACCGGGAAAGTCAATTGGTGTCCGAACGGACAGCAATCTGCCCGCAGAGCGTGCGGAAAGCTGTCCCTACGGGTTGTGCCCCTCGTGTTGCCGCCGTGGGGACGGCGACGGCTGCGGCCTTAGAACGGCGGGGTATTCGTGTTGATATGGTTCCTCAGGATTTTCGCGCGGAAGGACTGATTGCTGAGTTTGAGCGAATTGCCGCGGCTCACGATACCTCGTCTACGGGAAATGTATCCGGGCAGGTATCGGCGCAGGCGAGGGCGGTACGGATATTGCTTCCCCGTGCCCTCAAAGCGCGTGAGATACTGCCCGAACAGTTGAAAGCTCTGGGTTTTACGGTTGACGTAGCGCCCGTGTATCAGACCTTGTGCGCGACGCCGACACCCGATGAATTGGCAGAGCTGACGATGACAGATGGTAGCCCCGCGGCGGACGGCATTGTCTTTGCCTCGCCGTCGGCGGCGCGCAATTTTGCCGACATTGTGAATGGTGCGGGTATGGACGCACTCACTTATTTGAAAGCGTTGGACATAATCGCCATCGGCGAGGTGACGGCAGAGACTGTGCGGGAGCTGGGCGTTCGCCCCATCGTTGCCGCTGCCGCTTCGGTAGGAGGCATTGTGTCGGCCCTAGGGCTGGGGTGACGCGCGGCGGCTTGGTGGTGGCGCTAGTTCCCTTTTTGGCTGGTCGTCGGCATGTTTTTGTATGCGGTGATAACTGCAGAGGGCAATGGAGACAGCGGGGGCGGCGAGTGCGGCCCCTAGCAGGCCGCCGAAGGTTGAGCCCAACATGGTTGAGATTAGCACCACCAGCGGGTGTAGGTTCAGGCTGTCACCCATCAGGCGGTTGATGACGACCGATTGCAGCAGGTTTTGCGCGACAATCACGATGGCCAGCACGATGAGCGCTTGGACGGGGCCGCCGTTGCCCAGTGCGATGAGGCAGGCAAAGAGGCTGGAGATGATGGCGCCGAAAAAGGGAATGTAGGCGGTCAGGAAGGTCACAATGAGGATGGGGATGACCAGCGGAACGCCCAGAATCCAAAGGCCAATGCCAATGGCGACGTCAACTATCAACGCCGTGATAGTGGTCGATTTGAAGTAACCGCGCAGGCTGCGAGCCGCGTCGTCAATAATGCCCTCACCCAGTGCCTGGTTCTGTCCGATGTGGTCGCCCACCCAGGTCATGATGCCTTCGTAGTCGGTCAGGAAGTAATACAGACAGCAAAGGCCGATGAAGCAGCCGAATACCACGCCGAACGCGCCGGAGAGCAAGTTTGCCAGTCCGGTGAAGCCGCTGGCCAGCCCGGAGGCGACGCTGCCGGCAGTCCCGCCAGCTCCCAGGTCGGAGAGGCGGATGGTGGAGGCGAAGTCTTGCAGGGTGTTGCCGATTTGGGCGGGGCTTAGGTCAATCCTGCCGGACAGGTGGAAGCTGGCCAGCTGGTCGTTGATGAAGCGAATCAGGTCGGAGGCTCCGGTGGCCAGCTGTTTTCCGATAGCGGGCGCCTGACTGACTACGCCACTCAAGGTGATTTGTATGGCAGCCCAGGCCAGCGCCGCCAGTACCAGCAATACCAGCGCAGCGGACAGGGGGCGGGGGAGCTTTGCGCGGTCGCCCAGACGCATGAGGGGGTAAGCGATGATGGCGACGACAACGGCGATAATGAGCGGGACAGAAATCGTGGCGCTAAGTTTGACGAGGTACAGGGCGGCTGCCATCGCCAGACCCAAGAGCAGCAGCAGCCCGGCATTCACGCCGCCAATTATCAGCCAGCGGGGGACGCCGCGAAACTGTGAGAAAGCGGGCGGTTTAGGTGACGGTGACATCGCTGCTTCCTTCCTCTTCTTTGTGCGGGTGAAAGGTAAAAAACTTGTGGCCCAGATAGGATATCACGGTTGAGAAGGCGATAGAGCCCAGCTGTCCTACCAAG
>JAIRWZ010000011.1 GCA_031268615.1 Actinomycetes bacterium
CACAGCGAAATGCCGAGGCCAGCACCGTCGCAGGGATAACTCCACCTTTGGCAATACCTACGATAGCGTCAGGTCGATAGTCTTTCGAAATACGGGCGGCTAATTCCAAAGCTAGCCGACCAAATTCCTGCCAGGTTACATCATAAACACCACTATGCGTATGATGATGTGTGTCCACCGTATCTCCCTTATCGCCATATTACCGGGTGATAGTACCATATTCTATGGTGATATGGTGGACAACAAAGCGGAGTGAGTACGTCCAGATCAGGCAGTCGTTGCCGCGGCTAAGGCTTGCGGGAATGGACCCCCGGTCAAGCCGGGGGCAGGCTCTGTACTCACTTCTTGTTTGCTGTTTAGCGTCTCCTGAAGGTGGGGTGGGGAGCCCGGTAGCGTCTGCGCGCGCGTCTGCTGCCGCCGTTTCCCCGTGTTGCCACGAGTTGTGCCAGCATGAGCAGCGCGCCGGTTCCCGTCATAATCCATGCGACGACGGGGTAGCCGCTGTGTGCGCCCTGTTGCCCGGTGTTGGTCAGCAGGATAATGCCACCCAGAAAGACGGCTCCGCCTATAATCGAGCGCACTATGCGTGGCGTCGCGGTTGTCTGCGCCTCGACAAGGCGGCGCTCCTGTGCTTTTGAGAGCCTGAGCGATAGTTCGTCACGTTCTGCCAGCTCGAAGACGCGTGGGACGCGGCGAAGCAGGGGCAGCAATTGCGGCGTCAGTGTTTTCAGTTCGTCGACGACGCGGCGCAGCACTACGCCGAAGTCTCCCAGATTGACGAGCTCGAGGAGCCGATTGAATACCCCTTCCTCGCCATCGGTCGCGCCAGCGCCGGTGCCATCTGTGACGTTTGCGCCGCTTGCGCCACGGGTGACGTAGTCGCGGATGAAGGGTTGGGATTGCGCGATGAGGTCAATCGTTGGGTCCAGCGAGAAACAGATGCCGACGATGGTCACCGCAGCCTTGATAAGAAAGGCGATATTGGCGGGCAACTGGAAGGGCTGTGAGCGCATGAATTCGGCCAAGTCGTCGGTCAGGTCGTCGGTCATGGCGGTCATTGCCCCCATAGCCGCCGCAGTCGACGGGTTGCGCACGCGATTGGCAGCGGCGTCATCACTGGATTTTTCCGCTCGTAGTTCGGGTTCGCTTGAGGTTGGCGCATAGGCAGCGCCCGCCGCTCCGGATACGACACGCTGCAGAAACAAATCCAGCGCCTGTTCAAACGAAGCATAATTCATTCCGGCGCGCAAAAAGCCCAGCTCCCGGAGCGAGGTGACAACCTGGGAACCGTCCTTTGTGATGACCGCAAACACAAGAGTGACAAACTGCCGCTTCATCGCGGCGGGCACCGTCGCGACCATGCCAAAGTCAATCAGTACCAAGCGGCCGTCTGCCGTCACCATCAGGTTTCCGGGGTGTGGGTCAGCGTGTACCAAACCGTCCCGCAAAACTTGTTGCAGGAACATGTCTATCACCAGCACGGCAAGCCGCTTGCGGTCAATGCCCGCCGCGTCCAACGCGCCGAAATCGTTGATGTGTACCGCGTCGATGTATTCCATCGTCAGCACGCGCTGGGTGGTGAGTTCTGCATACGTTCGTGGAATGACGAGGTCTGTCTGCTCTGCCAGGTTTGTGCGAAATTCCTCCACAAAGGCGCGTTCACTCTGCATGTCCAGCTCGCGGGAGATGGTAGTGTGGAATTCCTGATAAAAGGCGTCAACATCCAGATAGTTGCCCAGCTGGGTAGAATACTCCGCCAGATTCAGCACGTCTCGTAGCGCACGCAGGTCTTGGTCAATCACCTCTTCAATCCCCGGTCGCAACACTTTGACGGCAAGTTCCGCACCATCCGAACCCGTCGCCCGATGAACCTGTGCCAGTGACGCTGCCGCCAGTGGCGTCTCATCAAAATCCGCAAATAGTTCCGTAATCGGGCGGGCAAACTCTCTTTCAATCTGACCTATAATCGCTGATGAATCCACCGCCGTCACACAGTCCTGCAACCGCGACAGTTCCTCCAGCCAAGCTTTCGGCAAGAGTTCAATGTGTGCGCTCATGTGCTGACCCAGCTTAATCAGCAGCCCACCCATCTCCATCGCGGTTTGCGTAAACTCGTGCGCCTGTGCCGCATACAGTGCCGTTCGCTTGTGTGCCTGCGCGGTCGCAGAGCGAAAACGTCCGAGACGTTCCAGCCACCACATCTGCCACCCGAAACGAAGCGCCATGCGAAGCGTGCGCCGATAGCGCGCGTCCGCCTTCCGGTAGCCCCGATACAGGGCGATGAAGTTCACGGTCTTACTGGTTCGTCGCGGCGTCTGTGCTGGTGCCTATGCCGGCGTTACCGGTACCGGCCGCGTCGCCAGCGGGGAAATCTGACTCGGCGTCGTCTGCTTTGTCATCCTCGTCGCCGTTACCGCCTTCGTCGCTGCCCTCGCCGCCGTCGCCATCTTCGTCGGTATCGTTGATTTGCCCCAGAATAGATTGAGCTATCTTCCCGAACTTATCCGACTTCTCCAAAAACACATTGGCGAACTGGCTGATGACGTCAGCTTTGACCAGGGTGACGCTATTTCCTCGTTTGTCACCGAATACCACGAACTTGTCGCCAGCCTCTACTGCCAACGTCTTGCGAGCCTCTGCCGGAATGACCACCTGTCCACGCTCGCCGAGGGTGGTGGTACCCAATATGGGCCCATGGCCGAAGCCATGCCCCTGCCCACGCCCCTGTCCTTGTCCCTGCCTGCGCCCATGTCCATGCCCCTGTCCATGCCCCTGCCCACGACCGTGACCGTGAGGTCCACACTCCGTATCGTCACATTCACCACTACCGTGTCCAAACATCATCATAACGAACTCCTTTCTACTGTACTCCAGAGTACAGCATATAAATCATACTTCTCATACCTATGATAGCATAGGGGCAGTCCCCACTAAAAGAAAGTCCGCAAAAGGCACCCCTTCCCCAATCCACCCTCATTTCCCGACTATGTCCACCTCCTGCGCTAGACTAAAACAACCGGGAAGCCACAGGCGGCAGGATTTTACAGGCCACAGAGTCAGGAGGAGCCGTTCGATGACCACACGCACGAACATACGCGACGCACAGACAGCGCTGTCGCACTACTTTGGCTACGAGCGTTTCCGCGACGGACAGGCGGCGCTCATCGAACAACTACTGGCCGGGCGCGATGTCACAGGCGTCATGCCGACCGGCGCGGGCAAGTCGCTGTGCTACCAAATACCAGCGCTCCTGACAGAGGGCTTAACGTTGGTAATCTCGCCGCTCATATCGCTAATGAAAGACCAGGTCGAAGCCCTGCGCAGCTGCGGGGTGGCAGCGGCCTACCTGAACAGCACGCTGACACTAGCCGAACAGCGCGAAACACTGCGCACAGCAGCAAACGGCAAACTGCGTTTACTCTACATCGCACCAGAGCGTCTGGAAAGCACAAATTTTAGTGAGTACGTCCAGACCAGCAAGGGTCACATCAGCTTGGTGGCCGTCGATGAAGCGCACTGTATTTCCCAGTGGGGGCAGGACTTTCGACCTAGCTACCTGCGCATTCCGAGTTTTATCGCAAGCCTGGCGCAGCGACCGGTAGTGGCGGCGTTTACCGCAACGGCAACCGCACAAGTGCGCGATGACATTGTGCGCACGCTGGACTTGCATGAACCCTTTGTGCTGACGACCGGCTTTGACCGCCCTAACCTGTGGTTTGAGGTACGGCGACCAGGCGAGAAGTCGGGTGGCGCCGGGGGGCGAGGCGGCAGGATAACGGACAGAAAGTTCGCAGCGTTGTTAAAGTTTCTGCGCGAGGATGAGCGCGGAAATACGCAAAGTGGCATTGTATACTGTGCGACACGCAAGACAGTCGAGGAAGTCTGCTCCGCCTTGTGCGACGCGGGCTTTTTGGCAACGCGTTATCACGCGGGACTAAGCGAGGCGGAGCGGCACCGAAACCAGACGGATTTCCTGCACGACAACCGCCCGCTTATGGTGGCCACCAATGCCTTTGGCATGGGCATAGACAAGTCAAACGTCAACTATGTTGTACATTACAACCTGCCGCAAAATATCGAGAGCTACTACCAGGAGGCCGGGCGTGCGGGACGTGACGGAACACCGGCTGTGTGTCTGCTTCTCTATACGCCGGGAGACGTGGAAACCTGCAAGTTCCTGATAACACATACCAGCGATGCCGATAACGCGGGTACGGGTGCTGGTCTGGACGCACTCACTCGTCAAGAGCTGGAAGCGAAAAACCTGGCGCTGTTGAAGCAGATGGTGTTTTATGCGACGACCAGCGAGTGTTTGCGGGCTTTTATTCTGCGCTATTTTGGCGAGAGCGAAACGGAGGCGTGTGGGGCCTGTTCGAACTGTGCGGAGGAGTTTGCCGAGCGTGACGTGACAGTTGAGGCGCAAAAGGTTGTCAGTTGTGTGTACCGGCTGGAGCAGCGGGGGCAGCGGTTGGGCAAGGTGCTGGTGGCCGACGTGCTGCGGGGAAGCGGGTCGCGGCGCGTGCGGGAGCTGGGGCTGGACTCGCTGTCTACCTACGGCATTATGGCGGGAGCAGGGGTGGCGTGGGTGCGGGCGCTGATTGACTTTTTGGTGGAGCGCGAGTATCTGAATGTGAGCGACAGCCGCTATCCCGTGCTGTCGTGGGGCCCGCGCGCAAGGGAGGCGCTGGAGCCGGGCGCGCAGGTCATCATGAAGGAGCGAGTGGTAGCTGCGGCGGCGGCAGCGGCGGGCAGCGCAGCCGAAGTCAAGGGCGCATACGGTGATGGCAGCAGTGCAGGTGGAAACGGTGTTGAGGACGCGGGCAGCACAAGCGAAGCGAGGGATAGCGGCACTAGTGGCAGACGGAAATCGGCAGAAACCCGGCGGCAGCTGAAGGCAGCGGCACGGGAAACCCTTAGCGGGACTGACCATGTGCTGTTTGAGCGCCTGCGAGTCCTGCGACGGGAAATCGCCGAGCGGGAGGGCGTACCTGCTTTCGTAGTGTTCTCAGACGCCACCCTCTACGACATGGTAGCCAAGCGCCCCACCACCGAAACAGAGTTCCTGCAAGTATCCGGAGTAGGAGCCACCAAGCTGGAGCGCTACGGCAAAGCCTTCCTCATCGTTCTGAAAGAAAGATGACCGCGCATTGTTCACTCTACAGCCATGTCTATAGCCAAAGGATATCCAACGAGCCTCAACACCGCCTACTCCCCACCGATAAAAACTCACTCACACACCCCATACAGTCCTCACCCAAAACGCATCACCGCCATCAACCGTCAGCTATTCCCGCGCAATCTCATCAATCGTCCGTCCCTCCTCATCCTTAAACCGAACCCATGCATCTGCCGCCTGACCTGCCACGAATCGAGCAGCCCGGTTTAAAGATTCAAACGCAATGTCATCCGTAACTTCCAACCCAGACAGATGCTGCGCACATGCGTCCCGGCGAACCTCAATCGCCGTAACCACCTGACTACGAAACTTTGACAACTCATGTATCGTCGAGCCTTTCAGCAAAACAAACTCGTCTTCCGAAACAAACTTCACCCGGGCATTCATCACTGCCCCCTGCTTGGATTTTCCCTTTATATAAAACACTTTTCCCAGCAATTTGGCCACATCTCGTTCACGTTGTTCCCGCCGTCCCCCACTCTGCGTCTGACTCTGCTTACGG
Source organism: Actinomycetes bacterium (assembly GCA_031268615.1). Classification (GTDB taxonomy): domain Bacteria; phylum Actinomycetota; class Coriobacteriia; order WRKU01; family WQUG01; genus JAIRWZ01. The sequence goes on from JAIRWZ010000011.1 coordinate 5,679, forward strand.
CTCTGCCCCCGGTTCACGTCCGGTTCGCGTTTGCGTTCCAGCCCGCGCGCACGCCTCTGCCCAGAGCCAGACCCGCGCCCCTGCACGCCCACCTGAACCCGCACCCGCCGCTTCTTCACCTTGCGCGCAAACACCGTAATCCCAATAAGCTCCAGCAGCAATTTCGCATTGTCCAGATACTGCGTCAGTTCGTTCTCGCGAAACTCATCCACCTTAACCCGATTACCCCGCGCCCTGTTATCAACATGCAGGGTATCCAGACTCTCCGCCACATCAATCAGCCGTGACTCCAGAAAATCAATATCTGACCGGGTCAGCGAATCGTCCTTAGTCGTCAACAAAACCGCCCGGGTCCACCAATCCTTACCACCCGCGCCATAATGCTGGCTAATCCGCTTCTTCAAGTCGCTCGCCTGCCCAATATAGACCTCACGCTCAGACAGCAACACATAAATCCCGTACCGATTCACATCATCACGCGCCAACATGTCGCCAATCGACTCGCGCGGCGACACCAGCATCCGGCCCGTCCACGAGTTATCCTCCACCATCAGCAACCCATCCAAAGTCCCATCAAACAGCAACAGCCTGATAGTCTTCGTATTCGACTTAGCGCTCATCAACATCCCCCTCAAAGCCCGGAACCCAACGCCCCCATTATTCCACATTCCACTCCAAAAGATTAAACAACCAAAGCGAAGCGAGCACGTCCACCCCACAACCGCCCCGCCCGTGGCGCACAGCGCCCCACGCCATCAGCAACCTACCCAGCGCCACCCCGTGAAAACAGCTCTATCACGACAGTGCCCACTAATCTAACTGATTCTAAAATTCTCTTTCAGAAAACTAACGCCATTTTGCTTCATTACTTTCCAGGAATCATCCAGCTTTTCTTCAGGAAGCACCTCATATACAAATAGCCAATTCCGTTCAAAATCGGAACTATTTGATTTCAACCGCCCAGCAAGACTACGCATCTCTTTCATCTTTTCAGAGAAGCCATTCTGTTCATAATAAACCGCAAGCATCAAACGTAACAGACAATCGTCAAATATATCAGACGACTGTGCCTCATCCACTTGCGACAATCTGAAATCAAATTGCAAAGCGAAATATATTGCAAAGACCATTGACTCGAAGTGTCTCGCTTCCTTCCCTGAAGAATAAATGCCCTTCGCAAAATCAGAAATTAAACCAGAATCTGCATTCATTCGGCTAAAGACAAATTTCTCCAAATATCGAATAAGATAAGGGTATATTGTTGCCAGAGTCATTGCGGTGTTTGCGAACAATCTTTTGGCGCTGTCAGTCAGATTTTGCTTGGCAAGGATTTTCATTGCATAGAATATCACCGATGTATTTCCATTTTCTTCGGCCAGCCTGACTGCCAATCCCAGAAAATGTTGAGTGTCTTTGTAATTCACCCAATCTTTGCCTTTGTATTTCTCTCCAGAATATTTGTGTTGCGGGAATTGGTGCATTCTCAGTTGCGCAACCCAGCCATCAAATAGACCATCAGGCAATTTGCGGACAAGCGTTTTATCGTGATTCAGTTTTAAATCAAATTTTCGCAATACTTCGTTCAG
>JAIRWZ010000038.1 GCA_031268615.1 Actinomycetes bacterium
GACATCGGACACGAGGTAGAACGTATGAAGCAGTTTGCGCGGTTCGCTCGTATGCCCGAAGGCGTCTATGTCGCCACCATCAATCCGAAGCACAGCGTTGTACCTTTGGTGATGGAACACTTTGCCGGACGATTCAACGTGCAATCGTTTATTCTCTATGACGAGGTACATCATCTGGCTGGCGTATCGCAGCAGGGGCAGTGGCTTTTGTGCCCGACCGATGAGTTTCACCTGCCTCAAGTTTCGACCGATGAGCGGCAATGGCAGCGTCTGTGGAAGACCTTTTATGATTCGGTTGCTATTGACGAGCGCCGCAATGAAGAGTTGCGCAGACACTTTATGCCCAAACGTCTGTGGCGCAATATCACAGAGATGAATATGGTATCCTCGTAGGCACGCAATCGGGAGCTGCGAACAATGCGGCTGAGAGGCGAGCTAAAGGGGCTTGCGACCGAAAGGACGGTGCCGGTAATGCGGCACTCGCAAAGGAGGAGTTGTTATGCGTAACGAACGTCTTCGAATTCTGGTAGAAATCGCTCTGTGCGCAGCGCTGTTTGTGGTGCTGAAATATCTGAAACTACTGGAAATGCCCAGCGGTGGTTCAGTGTCGCTGGCCATGCTGCCCATCATTGTTATTGCGCTTCTGCGCGGCCCGGTGCCGGGGCTTGTCTGTGGGTTGCTCTGTGGGACAATTTCGCTGCTTCTGGGATCCGACCTCTACTCTGCGCCTCAAGCGCTGCTGGACTATCCTGTCACGTATCTGTTGGTAGGGCTGTCAGGATTTTTGGCGCCGGCTTTTCGCGCGGCTCTGGACAAATCGCGTACGATTACCGCCCTTGCCTGGATACTAGTTGCTACAGCCGTTGGTGTGCTGGGACGTTTTGTAGCCTCGGTGTTATCCGGGGTCCTCTTTTTTGCGCAATACGCGCCGGAAGGACAAAGTCCCTGGTTGTATTCAGCAGGCTATAACCTGAGCTATCTCCTGCCGACGGGCGCTTTGACCGCTGTCGCCGCCGTCATCGTCATCCCGATACTAGCCCGCACGATTTTGCATAAAAAATAGATAAAATACAGCTTGCATTTGTATCAGAGGCGTGGTAGCCTTTGAGTATGCAATTCGTTGGTAAAATAGATTACCTTTGCTTATGCGCCATGCAGGGGCTGCACACAAAGTCCTCTTCGCGGTCTACTTTTGTGACAGCTCCTTGCGCGGCGCTTGTGCCATGCGACCGACGACGAATCTAGCGGATTTAATCTAATCCGCATATTTCACACACCGCCCGATTTTTCTTCGGGCAGGGGGTTTCCTGGGAACTTTCCTTTGGTATGACTAGTAGGTCAAATACTAGTAGGTCAAATTCTTATATAAAGGAGATACAAAAATGATGAAATTAAAGCAATTTGAGCAATTGAGGACAGGAAAGTTGAAAATTTTCACCACCACCAGCGTCACTGCCACCACCACGCTGTTGTCGATAATCCTGACCATGGCGCTGGTACTGGGATCTGTCGCGCCAGCTGTTGCCTGCACGCAGGTGTATTTTGGTGCGGACACGACTGACAGTGGCGCCTACTATTACGGACGCAGCGAGGATATTTCGAACAGTTACAGCAAACTGCGCAAGGTAGTTCCGGCCGCTGACCACGAGCCGGGTACCCAATACGAATCCTCAACTGGGTTCAAGTGGCCCTATCCGGAACATAGTCTGCGCTACACCATAACACCTGACTCGTACTATAACGAACATATTTCGCCCGAACCATACGGCGAGGTTGGGATGAATGAGGCTGGTGTGGCCGTCGAAGGCACGGTGACTCTGGGCCGCGCAAAGGACGAGATTACTGCCCCCGGAACAGGCGACCCGCAGGTATCTTCCCGCAACGGTGGCTGGGCAGAGACTGACCTGGCCACCGTTTTGCTGATGAACGCGCACACGGCACGCGAGGCCATTCAATTGGCCAAAGAGATTATTGAAACCGTCGGCGCCGCCGGGCGTGAGGGATTTCAGGTGTCGGACGCGAAAGAGGTCTGGTATATGGAAATGCTCTCCGGTCACAACGCCGTCGCCATCAAACTGCCAAAGGACAAGGTGGGTTTCAGTCCGAATCGCACGATGATTGGCGCCGTTGACCTGAGCGACACCCAAAACGTCATTGCCACCAGGAACTTTCTGGAGCTTCCTACCCGCGTCGGCACGCTGGTGACAGACGCATTCGGCAACATCATTTCGAACCAGAGCTACGCTTCTTCAACTAACGCAACCACGGGCCGTACCTATCTGGGCTACTACTATCTGCAGGGCGTGTCCGCGGCTAAATCGCTGGACAATCAGCCTCAACAACTCTTACTCGACCCCCGGCGCGACAATCCCTACAGCCTCATGGACGCGCAGCGCTTTCTGGCTTTCCACGGGGATGAAAATGACGCGCTGGACGGCAAATACCTAAGCTACACCAACGGGAATGGCAATGCCATCGGGAACCGGGGCACCGTCGAGGCGCACATAACCGAAGTCCACGACACCTACCCTCCAGCCGTCGCCCAGATTGAATGGATGGCCATGGCCTCCGCTGAATTCTCAATCTACGTGCCCTCATACGGCAATCTGGTGACCGACGTCTACCATGGGTACTACGATGCTGACAGCGACAAATCCGCGCGGGACTATGGCTCGATATACTGGGTCGCTCGTGGTCTGCAAGACTTTGGCGACGGTACCAGCGCCACCGATAACGTCAACGCGCGCGCCAACGTAGCTCCCGCCCTGTCCGCGCTGCTGAAATCCTGGCAGACCAAACTGAACCTCCAATCTGACACGGTCGAACAGGGCATGATTGCGCTGGCTTTGCACGACCCCAGCAAACTGGAGACCGTCGCCACAGCGCTCTACGTAAACATCGGCGAAGAAACTTATGACTTTATGAAACAGGCCTATGACGAGATTAAGGACTGGAAAGACAATGGCAGCACGGACGTGTGGTTGCCGTCGCCATCCTTAGCGGCGCTTAGTCCGCACTATAGCCTGGACGTGCTGACTGGCGACGCGGGGCAAGCCATCGCTGACCTGCCTTTCGTGGACCTGCTCGGCATTTCTCCAACATCAGACGATGACCTGTCACTGTATGTCGGAGCGAGTACGTCCATCCCTGTCACCTTCACCCCAATTGACGCCAGCAACAAGGGGCTGCAGTGGTCAAGCGCTGACCCCTCCATAGCTTCAGTGGACGGCGTCGGTCAGGTGACCGCTAACAAGGCTGGTACGACGACCATTACGGTCAAGGCTGATTATTGGCCGGACGGCGCTTCCTATACCTTCGCAAAAACCGTCATAGTAAAACAACCAGTGACTTCCCTCAAGCTCTCTGCCACTACCTTAGCTCTGACGGTGGGCAGCGCGTCAACAGTGTCTGCTACGGTATTGCCTGGCAGCGCCCAGAACAAGAGTATCTTCTGGAAAACTTCTAATCCGTCAGTTGCAACGGTGATTGACGGTGTCGTGACCGCGGTGGGCAAAGGCTCGGCAACTATTTCAGCTGTGGCCGCCGATGGCTCTGATGTCGTAGACAGCGTGACGGTGACCGTGACTCAACCGGGGACAGGGGTGGTCATTGCACCGGTTGACTCTGCACTCAAACCTGGCGAGGCTCTGCAATTGACGGCATCGGTCGCGCCCGAAGATACGACGAAGGTGGACCTGATCTGGAGCAGCAGCAATAAGGAGGTTGCCACAGTGGACGGTGATGGTCTGGTGACCGCCCGCGCTGCTGGTACAACTGTCATCACGGCAAAGTTGAGCGATGGCTCCGGGGCCACGACATCGGTGACTCTGACGGTTGAAAAACCCGCTGAAGTCCTCGTTGTCAAGCCAACGCTGGTTTCTGGTGTGAAGCTGGACAAAAAGACCGTTGTGCTGAACAAGGCAAAATCGGTAACCCTGATTGCCAAAGTGGTTCCGGTTGACGCGACGAATGCAGGGGTGACCTGGAAATCGTCTCAACCAACAATTGCCACCGTAGATACGACAGGCAAGGTAACCGGGCTGAAGCTGGGTACGGCCATCATCGTTGCTATCGCCAAAGACGGCTCTTCAATTGCTGCCTTTACCACGGTCAAAGTGGTGCATCCCGTGACTTCGCTGAAGGCTGCGGTAAAGACTGTCTACGTGCAAAAAGGTGGTGTATATCAACTGACGCCGGTCGCTTATACCTCGGATAGTTTGAAGGCTCCTTTGAGCTATAAGAGTTCAAACAAAAAGGTTGCCACGGTGTCTGCCGGCGGTACGGTGACGGTCAGGAAGGCTTCGGGTACGGCCAACATTGTTGTCAAGGCCGCAAACGGGAAGAGCTATACCTATATCATTAAGGCGGTTAAGAGCAAAAAGGCCACTAAGGGTTTCAAGCTCTCTGGTGCGCCCAAGACTTTGAAAGTGGGAACAACAAAGGTAGTAAAAGCTACGCCGAAGACGAAAAAGGCCACAAATATCAAGCCCAGTTTCAAGTCATCCAACAGCAGGGTGCTGAAAGTGGATGCTGCGGGAACCCTTACGGCAATAAAAGCTGGTAAAGCGACGGTCACCGTCAAGGTGAGTGGATTTGCAAAGACCGTAACCATTACGGTTAAGAAGTAAGGCGCAAGCTGGCTTGCAGAAAAAACGGCCCCCGATAGGGGGCCGTTTTGTTGCTGCCGCAAAAGGCTTGCTGGTGTGGGCGCACTCACTTAACTTACTTAGTATACGCGCTCGACCTTGCCCGCCTTCATACATTTTGTGCAGACGTTGACCCTTTTGACCTTGCCGTCAATCTTTGCCGTTACCTTCTGTACGTTCGGCACGAAGGTACGGTTGGTGACGCGGTGCGAGTGGCTGACATTGCGCCCGGCGGACGGGGTTTTGCCACAAATGGCGCATATTCTGGACATGTCATTTCTCCTTATCGTGCCGGGCGACCGGGAAGGCCGCGCGTTCAAGTTTTCACAGACCATTCAGGATAGCATAAGGGACGGAAGATATGCAAACATTTTGCTCCTGCGATTTGTTGCTCCTGGATTGTAACTCGAACTGCCACGTTAGTAGAGGCGGTTTCTGTTGGAGAAGCGAGAGTACGATCCAGAGATATATGACTGGGAAGCGCAAACAGAATTCGAACTTAATGATTCTGGGAAACGAGAGCGTTTTACTACAGCATATGTTCGTCTCCTTGATGATGAAACTCTAAGCGACGGCGCAAAGATTCTCCTTCTGCGTCTGCTGGCGTTCCAAGGAACAAATAGCAAGGCATTCCCCTCTCTAAAAAAGTTGTGTGAAGTGACGGGCAAGGGGCGCACAACTATCAAAAGGTTGCTCAATGAGCTTCGTGAATGTGGATGGGTTTTAACAAAAGAACGTTTCAGGCCAGATAACAATGGCCAAAGTTCCAATCTATTTCTGTTGCGAGATTTCGCTCCGCATCCAGAGTGGGTCAAGTCTTATAAGAATAGTAATGCCCCTGTGGAAAACTCTATCTCCGCAGGTGGTACCCCCGGTCCAAAAATGGACCGGGGGGTAG
>JAIRWZ010000099.1 GCA_031268615.1 Actinomycetes bacterium
AGGGCAAAGATGGCTTTTGCGAAACAACGCGCGCCACTGATTTTGTCCTGGGTGATACTGTTTGCGCTGTCCGCGGTCGTGGTGTTTCCGTATCAGAGTATCGCGCTGCCACTAGTCAACTTCTACCAGGAGGTTCTGCGCAATCCGGCCGCGTCTGACGCGGCGTTGGCGACGCTGTCGGCGGCGATAAGCGGGGCGGCAATCGGGGGAGTTCTCTTGGGCTGGGTGCTGGCTCTGGGGCTTTCGGTAGTTGAAGTGGGGTACACGAAAATCTGCCTGAACGCCACGGACGGGAAGATGGTACAGATAGCCGATATGTTCAGCACCTTGCGACAGTTTGGTCGCTGGCTCATTGCGGCGCTGTTGATACTCGTCAAAGTAATGCTCTGGTCGCTGCTGTTTTTTATCCCCGGCATTATCGCTGCGCTGAACTACTCGCAGACCTACTTTATCATGTTGGATGACCCGGACATCGGCGCGATGGAGGCCATCAACCAGTCGATTACGCTGATGCGCGGCCACAAGGCCGAGTATTTTGTACTCATGTTGAGTTTCATCCTGTGGGAAATGCTGGTGAGCGTGACGCTGGGTATCGCGGCCTTGTACGTGGGGCCCTACTACCAACTGACTCTGGCAGAGTATTACCGAGAACTGAGCGGGACGCGCGGCTTGGGCTTGCCGGTTGAGGAAACCGTCGTGGTCCCGTAAGGGAAGCGAAGGAAGTCGCTGGAGGAGGAAGCAGGAAGTAGGGGACTGGCCGGGGAGTCGAAGTGGCCGGGTAGTTGATGTGGATGGAAGGGACGGAGTGGGAGAAGTGGGCGGAGTGAGTGCGTCCACACCTGTGGATAACTAAGTTGTGGAAAAGTTCCGCGCCGGGTGCGCGGAACTTTTTTTATGGCGGTTGAGCAGGGGTTTCGTGGGGTCTTTAGAGGGGTCTTTAGATTCACTTTAGGAAAGTTTTCGATTCCGTTAAGGATTGGAAGCGCATGCTGTCTTTGTGCGCGAGCTGGTGAGTGCGCGAAGACAGTGTGAGTGGCGTTGTCAGACAAGTGTCCGGCAGTGCCAGAGAGGACCGGTGTCATGGAATCACGCAAACAGAAAAGAATAGCGCTGGCTGCAGGGCTAACAGCGGCGTTGCTTGCGGGCGTGTTTTTCTGGACGCAGATTCAATCCAGCGCAAGTCTCAAGCGGGAATTGCGGCAAAAACTGGCAGCGCAGGAAGAAATTCAACCGGAGAAGCAGGTCTCACTGACCTTATTGGACGAGTTACCCGAAGGCATGAGCGCGGTCACGGTCTCGACCGATGCGGTACACGCCTTGGGTGGGCAGTTGGCGCGCGGAATGAAGGTGACCTTGATGGCTGTCTTGACCGACGGACGCGTCGAAGCGTTGGTGCGGGATGTGGCGGTCTTGTCTGCGGATGTTGGCCTGGATGGGGGGATGGGCAGGTATGGAGAGAGCGGAACAGACGGGTCCGGAGACGACGGCGGGCGTGGCGGTTTGTTAGGAGGCGACGCTACAGAGAGTCTTGGGACAGAGGGAGCTGCTATCAGTTGGGTGACGCTGGCTTTGCCCGATACGCAGGTTACGCGTGTTTTGGCGGCCGCGTATGCGAATACGCTGCATTTAATTTTACCGGGAGAAGTGGCAGGTGTTGGGGAAGGGCTGACAGGGGAAGAGGAACTGACTGGTGAGGATTCTGTTGAGGAAAGCGGTACTGAAATTGTGGCGGAAGCAGGCGCGAAACGATGAGAGGACTGGACGTACTCACTATTATTAGTTCGGACAGTCGCTTTCCGCTGGATGCGACGGCGCTGTTACGTGAGGGTCGCTTGCGGTCGGTCCGCACTTTTCGCAGCGCGCAGGAGTGTTTTCGTGCTTTTGATTTGGAGGAGGGGCTGTCCGGGCGGGTCGTGGTGGTGGACAGCGTGGTGAGCGACATTTCTCCTTTGAACCTCTGCGACGCCCTGCGCTTGCGCTACGGCGTGATTGAAGTGTTGCTGGTGGTGGCCGACCAAAGCGCCGCGACTCTGGAACGTGCGATGTTGGCGGGCGCGCGTGCGACGGTAGCGCGCGAGGCTGCCAACGAAGAGTTCACGCGGGTTGTTGTGCGGGTAATCGAGCTGGCGGGCGCGCGTGGCGAGGCGGGGAGTGGAGGCGTGGGCGGCGGCGTGGGAAGTGGCGTGGCGACGCTGCCCGGTTTGGGCAGGAGCCTGCGCGGAAGTACGGGCGCGGCAGCCTGTCTGCCGTCCACGGTTCTGTCGGTTGTGTCGGCTCGTGGAGGAGCGGGCAAGACAACGCTGTCGGCTCTGTTGGCAGGTCTGGCGGCGCGTTGCGCGGTGGATACGGCGTTGGTGGACTTTGATTTGCAGTTCGGGGATTTGGGCTTTGTGTTTGGGGGCGGCAGTGGACAGAACCTGTATGAATTCGCGCGGGAGCTGGATGAAGGCGGGGCTGACCCGCGTCGCTTCGCGCGTACTGTCGGCGAGGGCCTGTCTCTGTATGTGCCCGACGCCGTGCCAGAAAAAGCAGAACTGCTGACGGGAAAGGTGGGGGCGGTCATCGACACCCTGCGTGCCAACCATCGCCTGGTGGTTGTTAACACAGGTTCGTTTTGGACACTGTTTCACGCTGAACTGATTGAGCGCAGTGACTTGGCGATTTGCGTGCTGGACCCCACGGCCGGAGCGGTGCGGGCGACACGCGCGCTGGCGGGGATGTGCCGCCGACTGGGGCTGCCGGGTTCCGGCATGCTCTACGTCGCAAACCGCTGTCAGGCGGAGCTGTTGAGTCAGCGTGACCTGGCCGAGCTGCTGGGCGTAGAAGAGGTGGCCGCGCTTTCTGATGGAGGACCGGAACTGACCGTGATGTTGGACTCCGGACGGATTGACGAACTCATCGAGCGTGGTGACCGGGTTGTCGCCGAGGCAGGCTTGTTGCTGGACGAGATTGCTGTGCGCTGCGAGCTGGAGCTGCATTCGATGGCGGGCATGTATGCCAGCATGCGGCGGGGACAGCGCAACCTGCACAGCCAGCGCAGACCGCAGCCAGAACGAGACCTGCGCCCAGAGCGTGAGCTACGCAGAAAGCGCGGCGCGCGCATAGAGCAGGGCGGGCAGGGACATCCTGAACGGAAGGACCCCCCATGTCGTTACTGACGAGGGTTTCTACTGACGCGCGCCGGACAATGGAGCGCAGCGATGACGCGCGGCGGCGTGAGACGCTGAAAAGCGCATTGTACGACCACTTGCCGCCAGCTGACATTGCCGCCCTGCTGGAAGGCGACCGGGTACTGGCGCGTCGCGAGGTTGAGGGAGTGTTGCGCACATTGGCGCGCAGCGGGCAGACGCGTATCGGGGCGGGGGCAGAGCGCGACCGTCTGGTGAATGAAGTTCTAGCAGAGGTGTTAGGCCTGGGCGCCATCGAACGCTATTTGAACGAAGAAGCGGTCACCGAAGTCATGGTCAACGGACACGAGCAGATTTTTGTTGAACGCGCGGGAAAAATTGTGCTGACGTCGGATTGTTACGCCAGCGAAGACCAGCTGCGCGCGGTTATTGACCGCATCATCTCGCCCCTTGGCAGACGTATTGACGAGGCCAATCCGATTGTCAACGGTCGCCTGTCAACGGGACATCGCGTGAACGCCATCATTCCGCCACTGGTGTTGAATGGACCCTGTTTGACGATACGGAAATTTGCCGAACGCGTCTGGTCGCTGGAAGAGATGGCGCGCGAAGGCAGTCTGGATAGCGCGGCAGTGCAGCTGCTGCGCTGGGCGGTTCGCGCGCGTCAAAACATCGCGGTGACCGGCGGGACGGGTAGCGGGAAAACAACGCTACTGAACTCGTTGTCGCGCGAGCTGCCGATTGACGAGCGCATTGTGACCATCGAGGACAGCGCAGAGCTGAAATTCGAAGAACACCCCCATGTCCTGCGCTGCGAGGCGCGTCCTGCCAATCTGGAAGGCAAAGGCGCCATCAGCATTCGTGAGCTGGTCATCAACGCGCTGCGTATGCGCCCCGACCGTATCATCGTGGGTGAATGTCGCGGGGCCGAAGCGCTGGAAATGCTGCAAGCTATGAATACGGGTCATGACGGTTCGATGACAACCCTGCACGCCAACGCGCCTGCCGAAGCGATATCACGCCTGGTCACCATGGTTGGTTATGGGGTTGACCTGCCCCTGCGTCAGGTTGAGACACAAATCGCCGCCGCGCTGGATTTAATCGTACATCTGGAGCGGCAAAGCGATGGCTCGCGCAAACTGACCTCGGTGGTGGAGCTGCGTCAACACGATACGTTTGGGATGGGAGAAACCGGGCAGGGAAGCCACGGAGAAAAAAATACGGAATCGAAAGACCCGAAAGTTTCGGACCGTCAGAAGAGTCAGGAATACGGGGAGCGTGTGCGTCCATTCTCCCTCAACGAGTGCCTGAGCTTTGACCACCATGGTCTGGATGTGGCGGGTCGGGTGCGCGGCG
>JAIRWZ010000031.1 GCA_031268615.1 Actinomycetes bacterium
CGCAGTGATTTTTTTGATAAATTTCTTGGCGTATCTCTGCGTAACTATATTGCCGGGCATGACTCGGAAGGTGTTCAAACCGAGGTTCTGGACGGAGAGGCAGTGTCGGATGAAGGGGCTGCTTCGGATGGAGGGGCGAACCGTTCCGAGGCGCTCTTTTCCAACGTACGCATAGCGCTGCCTGACAGTGCCCGGCGTCCGGAATTGGCGGGTCTTAGCGAGGATTCCCGGTCCTGGATTATTCGTTGTGTGGGGGATGAAACCTATCTCTGCGTGGGGTCTGCGTTTACCATAGCCCAACATCCCTATCTGTTTTCCTATATTCGCACTATTAGCTCTGTATATCGCGCCCGCGTTTCCCAATACGAAGCGCTGGCGGGACTGAACGCGGCACTGTCTGTAGCGCTGGCGATTGGTCTTTACCTGCTGGTGCGCTACATTTCTGAACTGGAAGAGCTGACAAAGTCGCAGGAATACTTTATCCATAGTTTGACCCATGAGCTAAAGACGCCCCTGACTGCCATCATCGGGTATTCAGAATTCTTGCGGGATACCAAATATGACGAACAGACCATGATAAAAGGCATGGATTATATGTATTCCGAGGCAAAACGTTTGGAAGCGCTGTCCGGAAAGCTTATGAGCTTGCTGCTGTTGAAAGAAACAGAGGGCAGGTATCAGCTGTGTAACCTTGCTGACCTGTACCGCTCTGTCAAGGACGGTCTGCAGTTACGCTTGAAAGTAAAAAACTTAATTTTGGATGAGGATATTGCGGATTGCTTTGTTTGGGCGGAACCGGATTTGATACGAATTGTCATGACCAATCTGGTTGATAATGCCCTGCACGCCTCACCCGACAGGGGGCGGATAGGTATTACTATCGCTTGTGACCGTAGCGACAAAAGCGGACAGACCCGCATGGCTCGTATGGCTCGCATGGTTGTTGTCGATGAAGGGATTGGCATGGCGCGCGAACACCTTAATCGGGTCTTTGAACCTTTTTATGTGGCGGACAAGTCGCGAGCCAGAACGAGTGGCGGGAGCGGATTGGGGCTTACCATTTGCAAGGCTATAGTTGATGCGCATCAGGGCAGTATTGAGATTGAGAGCGAGCCGGGACGGGGGACGCGGGTGACGGTGACCTTTCGGACAGGCGCGTCTAAGACGTCTCAAATTGAATGAGTTGCCCTGACAAGTTGCCCTGCCAAGTTATAACAACGATACGGAAGAGTTCGTGCCACTGGACATGGGCGCCCGTGAGTTGACAAGTTGCCCTGACAAATTGCCCTGACAAGTTGCAACAACGATACAGCTTGTTGCGGACACGGCAACGGCTCTGCCCCTACACTGGCAAGAGGATGCAGTGACAAGAAGGGCAAGAAGGACAAGCGGGACTTAAGGAGGACGCAATGATACGGACATTCGTGAGGAAATACGCGGGCCTTATTGTTATGGCGGTTATTGTCATGCTGGTTAGCTTGGCTCTGATGGGGTGGGCAGTATGGTCTCCCGGGGTTAAGGCGACCAAAAATGTTGTCCAAAGCGCTTCTGCGGACAGTGCCACCCCGGAGGAGGGAAAGAGGGCGTCTTTGCGAACACAGGAACAGGAGCAGACTGACGCTGATTCGCAGCAGCCCCTGTCGTATGAAGCAGCAATGGAAGTTGCAAAAGAGGAAACCAAAAGGCAGTGCGGCGTGGATGTTGACGCGGATGGATACACTCTGTCCGAGCCGGTTGCGGAGGGGACAAAAGCCAAGGCAGGAGAGCTTATCGGGGGTTCCAATTACTGGACCAGCTCTGAGGCGGCCTACTTAAAAACAGGGGCGGCAAATTTCTATTGGGTAAAAGATGACGCCAGCGGTGGCAGCCACGTTGCCACGGCGGTGAGCAACACAGGGGAAATAATCAGTGGCTCCTATGAGGTCACCGTTACAGAATAAGAGCGGCAGAACACCGACCTCACACCTACCTGTTGGTTTGTAGCTTTAATCCCGGCTTCCTCTTTTCTTGATGGAAAATGGGGTATGCCCCGTGTACAATGGGATTATGAGTGAGTACGCCCATAGACTGAAACAGGAAAGCGGTGGTGATTCTCTGTCAGATTGGCGGCGGGCAAGGCGGCGGGCATACAATGCCCGCCCTACAGTTCGGCGGGCAATATTTCTTCTGGCGTTGGTGTTCGTTGTCTCGGCGACGCTGCCAGGTGTGGACGTACTCGCTTCGCAAGGTTGGCAGCCGGAAACGGGCCTCCCTTACGAAACGAGCCTGGACGCGCCGGTCGCAGAACAGCTGGTTGTTCTCTACACAGCGGCAGAGACTGACGCCGCCGCGCGTGGCAACGAGGCTACTTTTGACGGGGACGTGGTGGCGGACGTTGCGGAAGCGAAACATCTTTCCGCGGGAGTTGATGTGGTGGTGCCCGACGAGGGCGTGGACGTTACCGCGTTGGCGGCAGAACTGGAAGCTGACCCGCAGGTTGCGGCGGTGTTCCCGAATCGAGCGCTCAAGCTGTATGAGGCGCCGAACGATTACGCGTTTTCTTCCGAGGCTCTGACGCGGTATCAGAATACACGCTATGCTTCCCAATACGTTGTGCCCACACGGGCGAACTCGTGGTTTACTGGCGCCTGGCCGCAGTTCCCCCTTGCGTGGCAGTACGCGGCGCTGGGTAATCAGAACGCCTGGGGCACTGCTTCTGGCTCACCGGTGGTTGTGGGCGTGATAGACACGGGGGTCAACCGGTCACACCCCGATTTAGCGGGGCGTTTAGAGACTGGTAAAAACTACGAGGATAACAACACCAATGTTGTTGACCCTGACGGGCACGGCACACAGGTGGCATTGAGCCTGGCGGGAGTTGCCGGCAACAGCTGGGGTTCCGCGGGAGCTGCCGGTCGGACGCCGGTAAAAATCAAGCCCTACAGCGTGTGGGGAGATACGGGGTTTGGTAGCCAGGACTTGGTAGTGAGCCACGTCATGGCGGCGCTGGACGATATTTCCCGCGATAGCAGTGTGCGTATTGTAAACATGAGCTTTGGGGTTGATGGTACTGCCAATCTGTGGCGACCGGGTTCAGGGGATGTATTTTTGCAGTCTCTGTGGCAAAAATGTGAGACCTTGAAAAACCAGGGAAAGCTGCTGATCGCCGCTGCGGGAAATGGAGTGCCGGTGAGGGGTGTCTGGCACTATAACTACTATTCGTATCCTGCGGGTTTCGACAATGTTTTGGGTATAGGCGCGTTGGACTATATGTATTCCGGAGTACCTGCCGGGGTGGGGGACGCGACCTACCGAACCACGAGAAATACGACGCCGACCCTGCGGTATTCCTCTTATTCTCAATATAACAGTCGCGTAGACTTTTGTGCGCCTGGGTCACGTATCGCCATGAATTCGGGTGACCGCGGTCTGCGCTTGGCAGCCAATACGCTCACTTTTAACGATGGAACTTCGTTCGCCGCGCCTATTTTTGCCGGAACTGCCGCTGCAATTCTGACGCAATGTCCGCAGCTGACAGGTGTCGGTCTGACAAATTTGCTGAAAGCTACTGCCCGGGACTTGCAATATAATCCCTCGCTGGGTGGGGTGTGGGGAGCCAGTGGTGGGGAAGACAGCGCGTGGGCGGGACGAGACAATCATTACGGTAATGGCATACCGCAAGTTGACGACACCTTCGAGGCCTTGCGCAACCCGGCAAATACTACGCATAACCTGACCGTGCGCTTCGTCGATCAGGACGGAAAAGCCCTGGCAGGAGTCCCCTCACTGACGACGACCGTGAAAGACTACAGCGTCTACACCGGGTATCACAATAAATCGGTTGCCTGGCACCGCTTTGGTTCCTGGCGCGACAGTACGGGCAACGTGGGGACGGGTACCTCGTATGTCATGCCAGCGCGCGACGTGACCCTGACCGTCGTCTATCCTGACACCCGTCCAACCTTGGCCTCTATGACTGTGACGGGTTTGAAAAATGTCACGTATACGGGCAAAACCCGCCGCCCGACCTTCAAAATCGCCTATGGCGGGAAATACTATACGGTCGGTCGCGATTTTACCGCAACCTACGCCAGCAATAAGGCGGTGGGTACGGCGACCATTCGGCTGACTGCCAACAATACAACTACGCGCGGCAGTCGCACGTTGAGCTTCAAAATCCTGCCAACCAAGACCAAGATTACCAAACTGACTGCCGGTCGCAAAAAGCTGACGATGAAATGGAAAAAAATCAGCGGCACGACAAAATATCAAGTGCGTTACAAACGCGCCTCCGCGGGCTGGAAGACCAAAACAGTGTCCGCCAAAAAGCGCAGCGTGACTTTGCAAAAATTAGCGGCTCGCAAAACCTACAAGCTACAGATTCGTAGCTATAAAACGGTCAAAGGCAAAAAGTTCTACAGCACGTGGTCCACTCTGAAATCGAAGAAAACAAAGTAGGGCGGCATTGGGAAGCAGAGGGGATTTGCTCGTACAGATAGCCCAGTATTTCGCAACACACGGAAGCGAGTACGTCCATGCTGTCGTCCAGCATGTGGCTATCACGCTGGCGGCGACAGGAGCGGCGGCGGTCGTTGCCGTGCCCGCGGGTATTGCGTGTTCACGATTTCCGCGAGTGCGCGGCTTTGTGACCGGTGTTTTTTCGACCTTGCGTATCATTCCCTCATTGGCGGTCTTGTTCCTCTGTATTTCTCTTATCGGCGTTGGTGAGGCGCCGGCTATTTTGGCGCTGGCATTGCTGGCCGCTCCTCCGCTGTTAATAAATACGACGCTGGGTTTCAGTCGGGTGCCCGGTGCCGTGTTGGAAACGGCAACGGGGATGGGTATGGGTGTGGCTCGTATTTTCTTTACTGTCAAGGTTCCCTTAGCGGCTCCGCTGATAATTGCAGGATTGAAAACAGCTCTGGTTGAGGTCATTGCCTCGGCCACGCTGGCTGCCTATATCGGCGCCGGGGGACTGGGCACGATTATTTTTACGGGACTGGGGCTGTTGCGTAGCGATTTACTGATGATTGGCGGGGTATCGGTGGCCGGGTTGTCACTGGTGGTGAGCGCCCTGATTTCATGGACTGAAAAGAGGTTGCTGCCATGGGAGGCATGAGACCCGGTGATACCTTGTGGGATGGGCAGTGGGTACGCATAACGGAAAGCAGACAATGATGGACGTACTCACTCCTGTGTCTCCTGCACTGGAATTTCACCACGTTACCAAGCGTTTTCCTGACGCGGGCTACAACGCTGTGGACGACGTTTCGTTGAGTATCGACGAGGGCGAACTGGTGACTTTGGTGGGGACTTCGGGGTCGGGGAAGACGACCTTGCTGAAGATGGTGAATCGCCTGTACGAACCCACGGCGGGCCAGATTGTGCTGCGCGGCCATGACATTATGGCTGCCGACCCCGTGCAGCTGCGGCGGGGGATTGGCTATGTCATTCAGCAGGTCGGGCTGTTTCCGCATATGACGGTGGCTGAAAATATCGCCGTGGTGCCGAAGCTGCTGAAGTGGGATTCGGCGCGCACGGGCGCACGCATTGACGAGCTGCTGCAATTGGTGCAGCTGGATTCGGCGGAGTTTGCGCGTCGGTATCCGGCGGAATTGAGCGGTGGACAGCAGCAACGGGTGGGCTTGGCGCGTGCCTTGGCGGTTGACCCGGCGCTCATGTTGCTGGACGAGCCTTTCGGGGCAATCGACGCGATTACACGCGATGGTCTGCAAAACGAGCTGTTGCGGATTCATGCGGCACATCGGCGTACCTATCTGTTTGTGACGCACGATATACGCGAGGCCTTCAAGCTGGGGACACGGGTGCTGATTATGCACGGTGGGCGGGTGCAGCAGTTTGCTACTCCCGATGAGATTGCCGCAGCTCCGGCCAACGAGTTTGTCGTCGAGCTGTTGGCGTCTGCGGGAACATCGGTGGGACCATCGGGGGAAGCCTCTGTGGAGACATCGGGGGGAATGTCTGCGGGGACATCGGTGGGAACATCGACAGGAGATGATGTTCGTGGCTGAAGCCTGGCAACAGTTTATGGCGTATGGGGAAAGATACCCCCATAAACTGGTGGACGCTTTGCTGCAACATCTGCAGATTGTCGGCATTACCTTGATGGTTTCGTTGGCGCTGGCTGTCGTGTTAACCCTGCTGTTGATGGACCATCGCCGGGCCGCGGAGCTTGCGGTGAGCGTTCTGGGCGCCTTGTATTCTGTGCCGTCGTTGGCAGCCTTTGCCCTGCTGATACCGCTGCTGGGGATTGGGATGGATACGGCCATTGTGGTGCTGGTCATCTACAATCAGTTTTTGTTGGTGCGTAACTTTCTGGCGGGTTTGGACGCGGTTGACCCGTCCACGGTTGAGGCGGCCATTGCCATGGGCATGACACCGCTTCAGGTTTTGTTGCGCGTGCGTGTGCCCTTGGCCTTTCCGGTCATTATGGCCGGCGTGCATTTGGCGATTATTTCAACTATTGGTATCGCGACCATTGCCGCTGTCATCAACGCCGGGGGGATAGGCGTGATTTTATTCGATGGCCTGCGCAGTCACAAGATTGCAAAAATACTGTGGGGTACGGCACTGTCGGCGGGTTTGGCTATAACGGCTAATATGCTGATGACTCGTATCGAACGTCTGGCCGAAAAGCGGCTGCATTTTAGTTGAGGGGCGGACAGTCGAACAGCTGACCCATTTGCAATTCACCGACTGGCAAACTTGCTTTTCATCGGTTGGAAAACTTGCAATTCATCGAACGTGCAGGTAAACTGTCTGATATGAATTACAGAAAATGTATAGTTGATAGACAGATTGACACCTATCTACGACTGTTTGGCGCTGTCGTTATTGAAGGGCCAAAATGGTGTGGGAAAACCTGGGCGGCAAGAAAAACAGCAGCCAGTGAGTTTGATGTTGCCAATCCCGCAGACGCTTTTCGTAATCGTGAGGTTGCCCGCTTAAACCCGTCGTTTGCTTTGGAGGGGGCAGCTCCTCATTTGATTGACGAATGGCAGGAAGTTCCTATTCTGTGGGACGCCGTGCGGTCTTCGGTGGATCGGTCGGGAGCAAAGGGGCGTTATGTGATGACGGGGTCATCAACACCCGATGACCTGGATGAAAGCGTCTTTCATAGTGGTGCGGGACGTTTTGGTCGAATTGAATTGGGCACCATGACCTTTTCCGAGCTGGGCATTTCAACGGGGACCTTGTCAGTGGAAAGCTTGCTGGCAAGGGAAGTCAACATTCCTGTGGGCGGACTCGTGGGCAATCTGGATTTCCCTCAGTTGGCCAAACAGCTCTGCAAAGGGGGATGGCCAGGGCTTTTAGAGGTGGACAGTGAGGATGCGATTGAAGTTGTTGATAGCTATCTGCAGGTGCTGACAGAGGTTGATATTTCACGTATTGACAGGGTGAAACGGGATCCAGCGAAAGTCAAAGCTCTTCTGGCGTCACTGTCGCGCAATGTGGCAAGTAATGTGAAACACACAACTCTGGGCAAAGACATGCAGGAGTTCAGTTCAACTACGCTTGGTGCGGAAACCATTGCAGAATACTTGCGTTTGTTGCGACGATTGTTTATCGTACGGGAATTGCCGGCATGGGAACCGGCCTTGAAATCGACCGTGCGCTTACGCACAACGCCTAAACGGTTACTTGCGGACTCCTCGCTGGCCTGTAGTTCTCTGGGCGCCGGTCCGGAGGCTCTGATACAGGACCCGAAATTGACCGGCGCCTTGTTTGAAAATCAAGTGCTGCATGATGTGCGTGCCTATGCGCAAAGCAGTGGGGCAAGGCTCTACTCGTACCTGGATAATTCCGGTCTTGAGATAGATGGAATTCTTGAAAGGCGCGATGGGAATTGGGGCGCTCTGGAGGTGAAGCTGGGGTGGCAAAGCGAGGACGATGCTGCCGAAAAACTGTTGCGGCTTTATAACAAGTTAGAATACAGTCGCCAGAAAATGCCCGCTTTTCTCGCGGTGATTGTGGGTATTGGCGCTTTCGCAAAACAGCGAGATGACGGCGTCATCGTTATTCCTGTTGACCACCTGGGTCCTTAAACATACTGGTCCTGTGACTATCCCTGCCGACATAGCAGCCAGCGCCCCGAGAGCGGTCACCCCCATAGGTGCGGCGACGCGTGCGCGGGCAACCGAAGTCTCGCGCCTCTTGCACGCGCAATACCCCGGCAACCCCACCCCGTCGCTGCGTTTCGCCGACCCCTACCAGTGTGTGGTGGCAATAGCGCTGTCGGCTCAGACGACCGACAACAACGTCAACCGCGTCACGCCGACGCTCTTTGCGCGCTGGCCGGACGTCGCGGCTCTGGCGACGGCTAACCAGGCAGAACTGGAAGCGGTCATTCACCCACTGGGATTTTTCCATGTCAAAGCGCAGAACCTGCTGGGTTTGGCCCGGCGCGTGAGGGACGTGTACGGCGGGCAGATACCGGACACCATGGACGCACTCACTACGCTTCCCGGTGTCGCGCGGAAAACGGCCAATCTGGTGATGTTGGAGAGTTTCGGCCGTGTCTGCGGTATTGCGGTTGACACGCATGTGTTTCGTATCAGCCACCGTCTGCGCCTGTCGCGCGCGAAAACTCCGGCGCAAACCGAAGGCGACCTGTGCAAGGCCTTTCCCTACGAGGCCTGGGCGCGCGTGAACTTCGAGATGATTAACCACGGGCGGCAGGTCTGTATAGCAAGGCGGCCAAAGTGCAGCGTCTGCGTTCTGGCCGACCTCTGCCCTTCCGCTGGCAAAGAAAATAAGTGAGTATTGAGCCTGCCCCGGCTTGATCGGGGGTCCATACCTGCACCCGATAAACTGTTGCACTCAAAATGTAGGGTAAGTTGACTTGTCAACTTATCGGCCCTTCCACCCGGCAACCGAAACCCCTTGCCAACCGGGCGGCAAAATGGACAAGCCATCTTGCCCTCGTTGTCCCCCCAGTAAAGGGCGGCTTCTCAAGGGTAATGCAGTTTCGACCTGTGAAAAGCACTTGCCATAGTTAGTGCAGGTAGATAGTCATTTCCTAGGGAATG
>JAIRWZ010000062.1 GCA_031268615.1 Actinomycetes bacterium
ATACGGGTATATCCTGGGCGTTAATTGCGTACAGCCCTGAGCGATACTGCTCTCCCACGTCGCCACCTTGCCGGTTGACCGCGGTTACGTCAATGCTGCGCGCCCACAGGTCCAGCAAGGTCCATAGTGAGAGTTCGGCGGGATCATAGGCGACCCAGACGGCTTCGGCAGCGCCAGTCAGTCCCGCGCAGACCTGCGCATAGCTGGGGGAGGTAATACGCGAGTTGACATAGCCGGCAGCGGTGGCACGCACTCCGGGAAGGCTTGACAGGAAGGCTTGTGTTCCCCAAAAGCAGCCACCGGCCAGTATGAGTTCCGCTTCTCCGTCAGCTATCGGTCGCGGACGTTGTAGTGTTGTGGTCATATATGACCATCCTTTCCTCGTCATCTCATCGGTTCTATGAGGGCTGCCAACTGCGAAAAATCCAGAGATTTTCGGTCAAGCGTAAAACGACTTTTATGGTAGTATTATACTTCTGATTTCAGTATTCGCATACGTTAAAGGAGGCCGGACATGGCTGTTGATAGTGTGAAGGTACGGGAAGTCATCGAGACCATTCGACCGAGGTTGCAGCAGGATGGCGGCGACATCGCCTACAAAGGCGTTGAAGATGATGGCTCGGTGTTAGTGGAATTACAGGGCGCCTGTCGCGGTTGTCCTTTCGCGCAGTTGACGCTGGCCTCACAGGTTGAGTGCGTACTGAAAAATGAAATTCCTGAAATTACAAAGGTCGTACCGGTGTAGGAAACGACGACGAGATTGGTACCCAAGGTCTTGTTTGTCCTAACAGAGGGGAGGAATGTGATGAAGAAATCGAAGGTGCTGTTGTTGATGTTGGTGGTCGCTTTGGCGATGGGAGCCTGTGTCGGCTGTGGAAAGAAAGCCGCGGAGGATGGCGCTCAGACCGGTGCGAAAAGTGATACGTTGACTATCGCTCTGGGCGGCAATGTATCAACGCTGGACCCGGCCTTCTGTTATGACTACACGAACAATCCGCCAGCCAACCAGATTACCGAAGGTCTGCTGTTCTATGACAACAACGACCAGTTACAACCCTTGCTGCTGGAAAAGTGGGAAGAGGTCGATTCGCTGACGTATGTGTATACCGTGCGCAGCAATGTAAACTTTTCAAACGGCAATCCGATGACGCTGGATGACGTGCTGTATTCCATAGAGCGCTATCGTAACCCCGACATCGCGTCCTACCTGCTGTGGATGTATGACAATGTCGATACTATTGAACAAACTGGCGACTGGGAATTCACCGTCAAACTGAAACAGGCTGACGCGTTGTGGAAACACACCTTTGCTACGACCGCCGGCCATAT
Source organism: Actinomycetes bacterium (assembly GCA_031268615.1). Classification (GTDB taxonomy): domain Bacteria; phylum Actinomycetota; class Coriobacteriia; order WRKU01; family WQUG01; genus JAIRWZ01. The sequence goes on from JAIRWZ010000062.1 coordinate 1,330, forward strand.
CATGGAGAAGGAATTCAGTGAGCAGGCCGCTGACAATCTGGGTAAGCCGGGCACGGGTACGATGGGCACCGGCGCGTATGCGCTGGATAGCTGGGACGTAGGCAGCCAGCTGACGCTGAAGTACAACGAGAACTATTGGAATCGTGAGACCGCGGGCGTGCCGGACGTCAAGACCATTATCTTCCAGAACATCGAAGAGGACTCGACGCGTGTGTTGGCAGCTGCCTCCCGTCAGGTTGATATCAACGTGCAGACCCCGGTTGACATGGCCGGTGACATTGAGAAAGCTGAAGGTGTTGAGCTGCTGAAGCTCCCCTCTGCCGGGCTGACGTTTCTGGCGTTTAACAATCGCAAAGCTCCCTTTGATGATGTCAACGCCCGGCGTGCGGTGGCCAGTGCCATTGATGTCATAGAGCTGCAGAAAAATGTCATCAAGGACTACGGCGAAGCCACCAATTGGATGGCGCTGCCGCCGACCATGTTTACTTTTGAAAAGCCCAGCTGGGAAGCCTTTGAACCGACTATCAAAAAGTATGAGTACAATCTGGATGAGGCAAAAAAGTATCTGGCAGCGTCCAAATACCCGGATGGCTTTGAGGTTCGCTTAATGGTGGACTCGACTTCAACCTTCAATTCGCTGGCTTTGGCCCTGCAGCAATCTCTGGCCGAGCTGAATATCAAAGTCGAGCTGTGGAAGGTCCCCAATGTAGAGACGGTAGACTATCAGTTTGGCAAGGACATTAAGGACGGCGTACGCCCTTATGACATGGGCATTTATGAATGGTTCAGCGACTTTCCCGACCCATCGGGCGACTTGGTGCCGATATATATGTCAACCAATGCCGGGGAAGGTGGCAGTAACACCAGCGCCTATGACAACAAAGAGGTAGACAAACTGTTGCTGCAGCAAGCCGCGTCCATAGATGAAGTTGAGCGTACAAAGCTGATGCAAGATGCGATTAGCATCATTGCTGATGAAATGCCCATGTATATCATGGACCACCCGAACTACTTAGTTTCAAAATCTGATCGCGTGGAAGAACTGAACTTCAGCCCATTCTGGATTTGGAATTTTTACGTGAGGGATATCAAACTGGCACAGTAAGTCACAGGGGACACATGGCGGTGAATGGCCGGTTATAGACGGCGGGTATGGACCCCCGGTCAAGGCCGGGGGCAGGCTCAGTACCCACTTCTTTGTGTCCTTGCGGTTTCAGTATGGTACAATGACGATTCCGCCACCGTCACAGGGACGGCGGCACGAGCATGAGGTACGGCCCCGAAGTGCAGGTTTCTGGCATGTTGTTGACGATGCGCGCGCGCAAGGACGAAGCGAGGGGCCCCGCAAGAAAGGGGTCCGAATGAGCGACCAGGGATTTAAGACCACTTTTGAGAAAGTGGAACTGAGCCAGGATGAAATGGAGCAGTTGGTTGACACAACCTTGACGAGTTTTGAAGATGGCGATTTGGTCAAGGGTACCATCGTTAAAATCGAACATGACGAGGTGCTAGTTGACATCGGTTATAAGTCCGAAGGAGTTATCCCCCTGCGCGAGCTGACGATTCGCAAGGATGCCGACCCATCCGAGCTGGTATCGGTTGGCGATGAAATCGAGGCGTTGGTCCTGCAGAAAGAGGACAAAGAAGGCCGTCTGATTTTGAGCAAGAAACGCGCCGAATACGAGCGGGCATGGGTTGACGTAGAGCATTTGTTTGAAAGCGGCGAGATTGTCGAAGGCGAAGTCATTGAAATCGTCAAGGGCGGTCTGATTGTTGACATCGGCTTGCGCGGCTTTCTGCCGGCGTCCTTGGTTGACCTGCGCCGCGTCAAGAATTTGCAGTCATTTCTGGGGGAGAAAATCGGCGCGCGCGTTATCGAGATGGACCGTCACCGCAACAACGTCGTGCTGTCGCGCCGCGTGATCTTGGAGGAAGGCCGCAAAGCTGACCGCGGTGAAATCTTATCGAAACTGCAGGAGGGCATGATTTTGCCGGGCACGATTTCCTCGATTGTTGAGTTCGGCGCATTCGTGGACTTGGGCGGTATCGACGGGCTGGTTCACATCAGCGAACTGTCCTGGGGCCACATAAATCATCCTTCCGAAATTGTCAAAGTTGGCGACCAGGTCGAGGTCAAGGTCCTGGATGTCAACGTGGCCCAGGAACGCATTTCGCTCGGCCTGAAACAGACCAGCGAGGACCCCTGGAAGGCGCTAATCGCGGACTTCCCGGTCAATAGCATTGTGGACGGCACCGTGACGAAACTGGTGCCCTTCGGCGTGTTCGTCGATTTGGGGCGCGGGGTCGAAGGCCTGGTACACATTTCCGAGATGGCGCGCGGACACGTCGAAACGGCTGACCAAGTCGTGGCGGTGGGCGACGACATCAAGGTGAAAGTGATGAACATCGACGACATACGGCGCCGGATTTCGCTGTCCATGCGCGCGGCCGCCGATGATTTGGGCTTTGATATTGACATTAAAAAACGGGACGGAGTGAGTGCGTCCATACCTGCAGCTGACGACGAACCTGCAGCTGACGATGAACCTGCGGCGGAAGCCGATACCGCCGATACCGGGGACGCGGCGGCTGCTGCTAGCGACGCCGAGACCGATACCGGGGACGTGGCCGCCGAGGTTGCCGAGCCGGAAGCTACCGAGGTTGCCGGGACCGCTGACGACGCTAAAGTTCTTGAGACCACTGACGACGCCGAGGCCGCTGCCGGGCTTGTCGCTGAAGCCGCCGAGCTTGCGGGGTCGGAAGCCGCCGAAGCTGCGGAAACCGCCGAGGTTGCTGTGGACATCGAAGCCGACCCAGTCGCCGAAGCTGACGCGGTTGCTGCCGAGGCTGACGCTATCGCTGACGCTGAACAAGAGGTCAACGACGAGGTCAACGACGCGGAAGCCGCCGAGGTTGCTGCCGACCTTATCGAGGAAGCTGAAGATGCACTTTGATACGCTGGCAATTCATGCCGGACAAGAAGAACCGAATGATGGGCATGGCGCACGCGCCGTGCCCATTTACCAGACGACCTCTTTTGTATTCAGCGGCGCCGAGGACGGCGCTGCGCGTTTTGATTACACTGGCGAGGGCTTCACGTATTCGCGAACGGGCAACCCGACGAATCGTGTGTTTGAACAACGCGTGTGCGCGCTGGAAGGCGGCCACGGGGCGGTCGCGGTAGGCAGCGGGATTGCTGCGGTTGCCGTGGCGCTGGAAACGATTCTGACCCGTGGCGACCATCTGATTTCAGCCAACACTATCTACGGTGGAGCGTATGCTCTATTCACCGGTCTTTTCCCTGACGCCGGCATTGAGGTGACCTTTGTTGACCCCTCTGACCCGCAGAACTTTGCGGCTGCCCTGCGCCCAAACACTAAGGCGATATTTTTCGAGACTTTGGGTAACCCTTCGTCGAACGTCACCGATATAGAGGCGGTCGCGACCATCGCTCACGAGCAGGGCGTGCCCCTCGTTGTGGACAATACTTTCGCTACGCCCTTCTGCTTGCGACCCATTGAACAGGGCGCCGATGTTGTCCTGCATTCTGCCACAAAATACATGGGGGGCCATGGCACGACCATTGGCGGCGTCATTGTGGACAGCGGGAACTTTGACTGGACGCGGGCGGACCGCTACCCACGCCTGAATCAGCCGGACAACTCTAACAGGGGACTGGTCTTCACCGAAGCCTTCGGCAAAGACGCCTACCTCAACCGCGCCCGGTGGGTCATCGTGCGTGACCGCGGGCAACACCTTTCGCCGTTTAACGCCTTCCTGCTATTGCAGGGACTGGAAACGCTGCCTTTGCGCATGCAGCGCCATATTGACAACACAGCTGCGGTATTGGACGTACTCACTTCGCACCCGTCCGTTGAAGCAGTGCGACACCCGGCCTTGCCAGACAGTCCCGACCATGCGCTGTATGAGAAGTATTTCCCCCGCGGCGGCGGCGCGGTGTTTACCTTCGAGGTGCGCGGCGGCAAAGAGGCGGCCTTTGCGGTCATTAACGCGCTGGATTTGTTCAGCGTTCTGGTCAATGTGGCCGACATGAAATCGCTGGTCACGCACCCATCCACCACGACGCACAGCTCGATGACGCTCGCGCAACAACGCGCTGCCGGGATTAAGGAGAACAGTATTCGTCTGTCGATTGGCTGCGAGGACGCGCGTGACCTTGTGGCTGATTTGGCGCAGGCTCTGGATATACTGTGAACCAGAGGTACGTGGGCCGGGGCAGCTATGTATGATTTTGACACCGTAATCGACCGCCGGGACAGCTGTTCGCTGAAATGGGACAGCGCGGAGCGGCGCGGCATGCCCGCCGACGTTTTGCCGATGTGGGTAGCTGACATGGACTTTGCTGCACCGCCAGTCGTCACCCGCGCGTTGGCGCGTGTGGCGCAGTTCGGAGTGTTTGGCTATTCCGAGGCTGATGAGCATTTTTGCGAGAGCGTCCATTCCTGGTTTTTGCGCCGATTCAGCTGGGACGTCAGTGAACGCTGGCAGGTTTTGGTACCGGGAGTCGTGCCCGCACTGTATCTGGCGGTACAGGCATATACGGAACCGGGAGACGCTGTCCTGATTCAGTCGCCCGTCTATTACCCTTTTCGCGAAGCCATTCATGACACCGGGCGAGTTGTGGCCAGTAATCCTCTGCGTGGTGCGTCGGTGGCAGGGGAGCCGGAATCCGAGGGTGGCAATCCCTATACCATCGACTTTGATGATTTTGAGGCGAAGGCTGCCGACCCGCGCGTGAAGCTGTTTATTTTGTGCAATCCGCATAATCCGGTTGGGCGCGTGTGGACGGCGGATGAGCTGCGACGCATGGGTGAGATTTGTCTGAAACATAAGGTCATCGTCGTTGCTGATGAGATTCATGCCGACTTCGTTTTTCCTGGCTACCAGCATACGGTCTTTGCGCAGCTCTCTGATGAGCTGGCGGATAATTGCGTCATTGCCACCGCGCCGTCAAAGACCTTCAATCTGGCTGGTTTGCAGTTGGCCACTGTCTTTATTCCCAATGAGAAGCTGCGACGTCGCTACCTGCGCGCCTTTCGCGCGTCCGGCCTGTCCCAACCGGGACTGATGGGGATTGTTGCTTGCAGGGCTGCCTATGAGGGAGGCGAAGACTGGCTGGAAGAGCTGTTGGTCTACCTGCAGGGGAATTTTGACTATCTGGACGAGCGTTTGCGCGCCGAAATTCCGGCTATCAAACTGGTAGCGCCAGAAGGCAGCTATCTGGCGTGGCTGGATTGTCGTGAGATGAGCTTGGGACATCGCGAGCTGGATGATTTCATGGTCAAGGAAGCCAGGCTCTGGCTGGATGGCGGGACGATGTTCGGACCGGAAGGGGCAGGATTTCAGCGCATGAACCTGGCGTGCCCCCGCGCCACGTTGTCCGAAGCCCTGGACCGCCTGACCACCGCCACAAGGTAAAACGCCACACCCCGTCACCCGGCAAACGGTACCATCCACACTGTAGGGTAAGTTGGCTTGCCAACTTACCGGCCCTGCGCCCGGCAAACGGTACCATCCACACTGTAGGGTAAGTTGGCTTGCCAACTTACCGGCCCTTCCACCCGGCAACCAAAACCCCCTGCCAGCAGAGTGACAAGTTGAACAAGTCAACTTGCCCTACAAAATGAATGGGAACCCCCTGCCAGCAGAGCGGCACGTTGAACAAGTCAACTTGCCCTACAAAAGTAAAGGCAGCCCTGCGATTTTATGCAATAACTTGTGGCTTTTATGTCATTTTGCCTGGGCAAATGAATTATCCTTGACACTGTTTCGCGACAGTATTAGCATGGAACAGTATTCAACCGATTGGTTAAATTGGGAGGAAGTGAGGAAGGAATGGCGCGAATCAAGGATTTTATTGACACTCAGGACTTTACCCCGAAGGAATTGATGGACCTCATCGACTTGGGACTGAAGCTGAAGGCCTGTGTCAAGGCGGGCTACTATCCGCCACTCATCAGGCACAAGACCTTGGGAATGATTTTTGAGCAGGCTTCGACGCGTACTCGTGTCAGCTTTGAAACTGCCGCTGACCAGCTGGGCGGTCACGCGCAGTATCTGGCGCCTGGGCAAATTCAGATGGGAGGACATGAGTCCCTGTCCGACACGGCGCGCGTGGTGTCGCGCATGACAGACATCATTATGGCGCGGGTTGAGCGTCATGACAGCGTCGTCACTTTCGCGAAGGACTCTACGGTACCGGTCATTAACGCGATGAGCGACTACAACCATCCCACACAAGAAATCGGGGATATGATTACCATCGTCGAAAACCTGCCCGAAGGCAAGCAGATCAAAAACCTGAAGGTGGCATTCGTTGGCGACGCGACGCAGGTCTGCGCCTCGCTGATGATGATTGTCACGCACCTTGGCGGAGAATTTGTCCAGTATGGTCCTCAAGGTTTTCAGTTGGCTGACAAACCGTTCGGCTCGAAGTATATGAAAGTTGCCGAACACAATAAGAAAAAATTCAAAGGGAA
>JAIRWZ010000075.1 GCA_031268615.1 Actinomycetes bacterium
ATGCGAACGGCAATGACATTAGCTTCGCGAAACGCTTCATCGTGCGTCCCTTCCAACGCTATCGCATTCCGCTGACGATTCTGGGCGTGTCCATCGCCGTATTCGCCGGGGTTCTGTTCATCGCCCTGTCCGCCGGCAACCTGAACCGCAGCGACGACGGCTCTACCGTCCTGTCGTCCGACATTCGCAATTTGTTGACCGACGATCAAGAAACGGCCTACGGCGCGGTGGAAACCCTACGAAACGAACCGGACGACACCGGCGCGCTGAAAATTCTGGGCGATTTCTACTATGACCGCTCAGATCACAATCGTGAAGCAGGCGATCTGGGCGCCACTATCGCCGACGCAAAAATCGGCATCGACTATTTCACGCGCTATCTGGCCTACAAACCCGACGACGCCGACGCCCGCAGCGACATGGCGACCTTGTATTACTATGCCGGCGACACCGACCGCGCCCTTCAGGAAGTCGCGCTGGTGTTGGAAAACAACCCCAACCATATCGCCGGAAATCTGAATCTGGGCATCTTTTATTTCTTCGGGCGCCGCGACCTGGACGCAGCCAAAAAACAGCTGGAACACGTCGTCGAACTGATTGGCGATGACACTACGCAGCGTCCCGCGTTAGACGTCGCCCGTCAGCTGCTGGCACAAATCGAAGCGGAACAATCCGGCGAAACCAGCGAAGACACCGTGCAGACGTCTGAACAAACACCCAGCGAAACCACCACGACCGAACAACCCTAAGAGGCACAAGCGAAGGAGTGAGTACGTCCATGTCTGAAACGATACGCTGCGATATCGCCGTCATCGGTGGCGGTCCGGCTGGTCTGGCGGCTGGTCTCTACGCTGCCCGGGGCGGGATGAAGGTACTAATCTTTGAACGGCAAATGAGTGGCGGTCAAATTGTGACCACGGACTGGGTGGAAAACTATCCCGCTTTCCCTCAAGGCATATCCGGCGCTGATTTGGGTGACCTCATGACCCGACAAGCCACCGGACAAGGAGCCGAACTGGTATTGTTTGTCAACATAACCAGTGTGCGGAGCAACCTGCGGGGACAATGGCTGCTGGAGAGCGACACAGACGCAAGCTATGAGGCGCGCGCGGTTATATTTGCAAGCGGCGCCGTGCCCCGCAAGCTGGGGATTCCCGGTGAGGACTACTACACCGGTCGCGGCGTGTCTTGGTGTGCCACCTGTGATGGCGCTTTTTATCGCGATAAAACCGTCGCGGTCATTGGCGGAGGTGACGCAGCCTTAGAAGAAGCGCTGTTCCTGACAAAGTTCGCGCGCAAGGTCTACGTCGTACATCGCCGTTGCGAGTTTCGCGCCGCCGCCATCATCGTCCAGCGCGCCGCCGCCGCGGACAAGCTGGAGTTCGTACTGAGCAGCGTCGCCCGCGAAATACTCGGCGACGGCACGAGAGTGACCGGCCTGGCGCTGGACGACGCGCGCACAGATTGTTCCCCCAACCATCTCCCCCGTCATTCCCGCGAAAGCGGGAATCCAGCCCTTTCCTCCACCGAGGAAATTCACACCTTAGCCGTTGACGGAGTCTTCGAGTTTGTCGGCGTCGATCCCGTCAATGAATTGCTGGCAGGTCTGGACGCACTCACTTCTACGGGCTATGCGTTGGTGAATGCCGATGGCTCGCTTGCCGGGGCGGACAGTTGCGATGGCCTGTTTGCTGCCGGCGACTTGACAGCCGGGCCGTTGAAGCAGGTAGTCACTGCCGCCGCGTCCGGTGCGCTGGCCGGTTTTTCCGCTCTGCAATATCTGGCGTGATAAGATAGTCAGGCAAGCACAGGGACAAACGAAAGGGGTACCATGGCTGAACTGAAACAAGTCACCGACGCAACGTTTGCGTCTGATATCGAAGCGAGTACGGGGCTGGTTTTGCTGGACTTTTGGGCCCCGTGGTGCGGGCCGTGCCGCGCGATGGAGCCGATTCTGAAAGAGCTGGATACTGAAAACGCCAATATCACCGTAGCCCAGCTGAACGTTGATGAAAATCCACACACCGCGCAGCGTTTTGACGTGATGAGCATTCCCACCATGGTGCTGTTCCGGGATGGACAGAGCGCCAAACGTATCACCGGCGCAATGCCGAAAATCAAACTGTTGGCAGAGATTCAGGGAGCATAAGATGTGTCAAAATGGGGTAAACCACAATCAAGTAAAAACAATGTTGGAAATGACCAGCGGCGAAGTGTCGCTCACCGCCGGTTGGCTGAAAGAAATCTCTCATCTGGCCGGACACGCGGCGCTGCCCGTTGATGAAAATTTGAGCAACGCGGCGCGCGCCTTGAAAGACGCCCGGCGTAATCTGGAAGACGCTATCGAAGCCATCGAAGCCGCCGGTCCCGCCGCCGACCACGTGCAAGTCCGCATGGTCTGACCGAAGCGGCGACCTGGCGAGAGACGAAAAACGCGACGACATCAAAGGAGCCGGGACCTTGCTTGCGTCTGGTCCCGGCTTCTTTTGCTTTCTCTCAACGAGTTTTATTCTTCTGACTTTATTCCTCTAACGCAGGCAGCTTGTGGGCAGACAGCCCGGCCACTACTTCATTGACCGCCGTCGCGCCAATCCCGTCAATAGCTAACAGTTCCAGCTCATTGCGACCCATCAAATCAGCTACGGTATTAATTCCGCCTTCAGCGAACTTTTTAACCCAGCGCGTGCTGACACCGATATCTTTCAGCGACAAATCCGCGCCCGGCTCATCCAGATCATGCCCGGCGTCCAGAACATCAGCCGTCGCCATGCCGCCCCTGCCGGAATCTCCCGCGAGTTTCGCGTCTGCGTCCGCAGCGCCGGTTATGCCATCGCCGATCGTACCGACCGCGCCTTCTGCCCCGGCTTCGTCCTTGCCGCCGCCAGCAGTCCCACCACCAGCGCCAGCGCCGACCCCGGTAGCAGCCTCAACGTCAATGCCGTCAGCCGTCCCTATCATCGCAGCCTCACCACTGGGGATACCCAGCAGCTCTTCCACATCCAGATTGCCAAAGTCAGCGCCAGCCGCAGCTGAACCACCATCCGCCGTCCCCTCTAATTCCAGCGACGCCGTGGGGTCAAAGGCTTTGCCCAGATACTCGGACACGTCAATGGCGCTCTCTTCACTGTCGTTCCACATCATAGAGGCCACAAAGTCGTCCGGGTCGATATCCCACTCGTCCGGCTCAGGAATCATCGACTCGATCTCCCGCAAGTCGTCGCGCAAAACATCGGGCGCCAAGTCCAGCTCGTTGGCATTCTTGCCCTCAATTCTAGTGCCCTTGTAGGACACGCCCACATTGCGATAGCGCTTCATACCGGTACCTGCCGGAATCAGCTTGCCAATGATGACGTTCTCTTTCAGGCCCACCAAATCGTCTTCGCGCGCTTCAATGGCAGCCTGCGCCAACACAGTTGTCGTCCACATAAAGGATGCCAGCGACAAAAACGATTCTGAACCCAACGACCGCATTGACGCGCGCACAATCTGCAACGGGCCAATCAGGGTGTCGCGCGCCACAGCGGGCTGCTTACCCTCAGCCTGCATACGCTCGTTAGTACGCAGATACGCCAGACGGTCCACAAAAGAATCGACCAGGAAATCAGTCTCTCCTGATTCCAAAATCTTAACCTTGGACAACATGCGCGACGCGATAATCTCGAAATGCTTATTGTTCAGCTCAACGCCCTGCCCACGGTAAACGCTTTGCAGCTCGTTAATAATCCAGCTCAACATCGCCTCACGTCCCACGATGTCCAAACGAGTCGGCCCGTAGGGGCGACCCTTCGTCAGCGGGTCTCCGGCAGCCACCTCAACCCCGGCCTCAACGGTCACCGTCGCCGGGTCCAGCGGATGTGTCTTCCAGGGCTTCTTGCGCTTGCCCACCGTCGGCGTCACCACAATGACGCGCCCATCCTCGTCATCCTCAAAGCTCACGATTCCGTCAATGTGCGTCAACTCCGCAAAGGTCCGGTTCGCCTTCGGGCTCTCCAAAATCTCGTTAACCAAGGCCAAACCGCTCTCTTTGTCGGTAATGTCCTTACCAGCGACCCCGCCGGTGTGGAAGGTACGCATGGTCAGCTGCGTTCCCGGCTCGCCAATCGACTGCGCGGCAATGACGCCCACCGCCGTACCGATATCGACCGGCTTCGAGTTCGACAGGTCATAGCCATAGCACTTCTGGCAAATGCCACGCCCCTCACGACAGGTCAGGGCAGTGCGGATGACAACGTTTTCGGCGCCTGCCGCAGCCAGTGAAGTGAGTACGTCCATATCCGCAATATAGTTGCCAGCCGCCAGCACCACGTTACCGCTACTGTCTAGCACATCCTCGGCCAGCACGCGGCCAATGAGGTTATCGTCCAGCTGTCCAGCCTTGTACGCACTCGTATAATGCAAAGGCATCGTCACGCCTTCGGTCGTGCCACAATCCTCCGTGCGCACAATCGCGTCATGCACAAAGTCCAGGAAACGACGAGTTGTATAGCCGCCGGTTTCGGTGCCCAAAGCGGTATCTGCCAGACCTTTGCGCGCGCCATGGGTGGATATAAAGTATTCCAGTACCGTCAGACCTTCACGAAAGTTCGTCTTAATCGGACGGTCGATGACGTCCCCTTTCGGGCTTTGCATCAGTCCACGCATACCCGCCAACTGGCGAATCTGTTTCAAATTTCCTCGTGCGCCGGACACGGCCATCGTGTAAATCGGATTATTCTTGTCGAAATGCTCAATCATGGCGTCGCCGACCTCATCAGTCGCACGATTCCAGATAGTGACAATTTCGCGATGACGTTCATCACCGGACAGCGCGCCTATGTCGAAAGAATCCTCTACAGCTTCCGCTTTTTTCTCTGCCGCGGCCAGGATTTCCTCCTTGTTCGGTGGAATCATGGCATCATAGAGCGATACCGTCAGTCCCGCATGCGTAGCATAGTGGAAGCCAAGCCGCTTCAGTTCGTCCAAAATTGTACTCATGCGGTTAGTCGAATACTTGTCAGCCAAATCTTCGACGATTGCGCCAACTGCGCCCCGGTCCAGGGTGTAGTTGATGTAGGGATAATCATCGGGCAGGGCACGATTGAACATAATGCGCCCTACTGTCGTGTTCAAACGAGTGCCGGCCTTGTACTTTTTGCCACGGGTCTCGCCCTTGGCCTTACGCACGACCGTAGCCTCTTTCAGACGAACGGCAATTTCCGCTTGCAAGTTCAGCTCGGCACGAGCATCGTAGGCCAGCAACGCTTCTTTCGCGTTCGCAAAGATACGGCCTTCTCCGTCGCTGCCTTCCTGAAGCCCGGTCAGGTGATAGATACCTAATACCATGTCCTGCGACGGAGTAGCCAGCGGCTTTCCGTTGGCGGGGGACTTGATGTTATTGGTTGATAACATCAGTACGCGGGCTTCTGCCTGCGATTCTGTGGACAGCGGCACATGAACCGCCATCTGGTCTCCGTCAAAGTCAGCGTTAAAGGCCGTACACACCAGGGGATGCAGCTGGATGGCTTTCCCCTCGACCAGGACAGGTTCAAAGGCCTGAATGCCCAGCCGGTGCAAGGTCGGGGCGCGGTTTAACAACACCGGATGGTCAGCAATGACTTCTTCCAGCACATCCCAGACAATTGCGCGCTGACGTTCAACCAGTTTTTTGGCAGCCTTGATATTGGCGGCTCCCTCACGTCCGTCAGTTTCCGTGTAGCGGTCAACCAAGCGTTTCATCACAAAGGGCTTGAAGAGCTCCAGAGCCATGTATTTTGGCAGACCACACTGATGGAGCTTCAGCTCCGGGCCACCGACAATAACGCTACGTCCGGAATAGTCAACGCGTTTTCCCAACAAGTTTTGGCGGAAGCGTCCTTGCTTGCCATTTAAGGTATGTGACAGCGATTTCAAAGCACGACCGGAGGGACCCTTAACCTGTCTGCGGTCATCGCGACGATTATCAAACAGCTTGTCCACGGCTTCCTGCAGCATACGTTTTTCGTTATTCACGATGATATCAGGCGCGCCCAAATCCAGCAGTTTTTTCAGACGGTTGTTGCGGTTAATGACACGCCGATACAAATCGTTCAAATCACTGGTGGCAAAACGTCCGCCGTCCAACTGTACCATCGGGCGCAGTTCGGGCGGCATGACGGGCACCACATCCAGTATCATCCAGGTGGGGTCAATGCCGGATTGCACAAAGGCATCGACAACCGACAGGCGCTTAATGATTTTTTTCGTCGCGGCAGACACGGTGGCCGCCTCGCCGCTGTCCTCAGCAACTTTTTTAGCTTTTTCGTTGGCTTCACCCAACTGCTTCCGCAAACGTTTGCGCAGCTTTGAATCAGTAGGACCAGCCGCCAGATCCTCGCCGATTTCCTCCAGCAGCGTGCGCACGTGTTCTGCGCCCATGCCTCCGGTGAAATAACCGGCGTCACGTACCTTTCCGTCTGCCGCAAGTTGCACTCCATACAGACGATTCATTTCGCGATATACCAGCTCATCATCGAAAATCTGCATCGGCTCCAGTTTGGTGAAAGCGTCAAAGGCCTCTTGGCGCACTGAACAACGCTCTTCAAATTCCTCATGTGCGTCACTCACAGTGCTGGTGGCTTCCTTGATAATGGCCTTCACACGCGCGTCAGTTTCCATTTCGCCGTGCAGAATGTCGTCGTCATCTATTTCTGCCTCACCACTGCGTAGCGCTTCTAACTGCACGGCGGCACCGGGGAATTTCTTTTTCAGACCGTGTTCGGCAATCAGCAGGGCCAGCTTTTCTTCAGCCCCCTTGTCACCTTTAGCCACACCCTTCTGTGCAGACTTAATCTGGCGTCCTTCCGGGGCTTTAGAAACCAGACGTGTGATTTCGACGTCATCATAGTCAACCAGCGCGGCAGCCAGCGCACGGTCACGCACATTTTGCGCCTCGGCTACATCGCGATCACGCTCGCGCTCAAACTCTTCCAGACTGACACTCAATTCCTCGCGTAGTTCGGGCAGGTCCTCGGTGCGCTGTTCTTTATCGACCGAAGTAATGATTGGGCTGACAAAATACAGCACCTTCTCTAAATCCTTGTACTTAATGTCGAGAAGCGTAGACATGTGTTTGGCCACGCCCTGGGTATACCAGACGTGACTGACGGGGGCCGCCAGCTCGATATGGCCCATGCGCTCGCGACGTACCTTGGCCCGCGTAACCTCAACGCCACAACGCTCGCACACTACGCCATGATAGCGCACACGCCGGTACTTACCACAGGAACATTCCCAGTCCTTGGTTGGCCCAAA